>DNVL01000267.1 GCA_003507515.1 Legionella sp. | reverse complement strand
AGGCCGTCCATGGACGCCATTGAGTTTTTGAGTTTTATCCGTGCTCAATGTAAATTGCTCGATATGGATGAAAGTTTCTTATACCGAAGCATCAATGAAGGTTTTTCGGGGGGTGAGAAGAAACGCAATGAGATTTTGCAAATGGCCGCCCTTGAGCCTAAGTTAGCCATTCTGGATGAGACGGATTCTGGGTTGGATATTGACGCGCTACGTGTGATATCAGAGGGCATTAACGCCATGCGTGCGCCTGACCGCAGCATTATTTTGGTCACGCATTATCAACGGTTGCTCAATTACATTGAACCTGATTTTATTCACGTCTTAGCCCACGGGCGCATCATCAAATCCGGTGATAAATCACTGGCGTTAGAGCTAGAAGACAAAGGGTATAGCTGGTTGGAGGAGATGGAACAGGCATGAGCGAGCTCACGGATTTTTACCAAGAACAAGCCATCGCCAGTCGGTCTGATATCGCCTGGCTTGCCCATCTGCAGAAAGATGCATTGGCTGATTTAAAGCGCACAGGCTTTCCTACGCGTAAACACGAAGATTGGAAATACACGTCTTTAGACGGATTTTTACAGCAACGATTTGTGAGTGCGGGTGAGGATATAGCAACGGCTGACACATCGGGTCAAACCGACGCGCCCATTGCGTGCCATAAAATAGGCATTCACCATGGGATTGTGGCGGGTTCGGACGCACTCGTGGGCTCGTTGCCAGCCGGTGTGGTGGTGTTGCCCCTGGCGGAGGCCATGGTCAGTCATCCTGAAAAAATAAAACCTTATCTCGGTCGTATTCTGAAGCAAGAGCACGGATTTCATGCATTGAATACAGCCATGTTGTATTCAGGGTTGTTTGTTTATTTGCCAAAGGGCGTTTGTTTAACCGCGCCATTATTATTAGCGCACTGGCACGACAAATCCCAACACGCGACTTATCTACGGCATCTCGTCATTGCCGAGCCGGGTAGTTCTGTCTGCATCATTGAAGATTATCAGGGCGCTCCATCGGTCGATTATTTTACGAGTGCGATCACCGAAGTGTTTGCCGCAGCCAATGCAACGGTCACGCATTATAAAATTCAACGTGAAAGTCAATCCGCGGTCCATATGGGCCATCTTGCCATAAGCCAAGCCGCTGGCAGCCAAGTCAATAGCCATTTATTTAGTTTTGGTGGGAAGCTTGTGCGAAGTGATACGACGTTTACACTGGACGCGCCCCATGCACAGTGTTTTATGAATGGCATTTATGCCCCAACAGACGGCCAACACATGGATCACCATACGCGAGTGACGCATGCTGTTGCCGATTGCAGCAGTGTTCAAGACTACAAAGGCATTTTGTCTGGCCACTCGCGGGCTGTCTTTAATGGGCAGGTGATTGTCGCTAAAGGTGCACAACATACGTCAGCTCAGCAGCAAAATAAAAACCTGTTATTGTCCGTGGGCGCTGAAATCGACACCAAGCCACAGTTGGAAATTTTTGCGGACGATGTGGTGTGTACGCATGGCGCAACCGTTGGGCAGTTGGATGAGGATGCCTTGTTTTACCTAGCGACGCGTGGTATTGAGCGAGCCGAGGCCCAGCAATACTTAGTGCGGGCATTTGCTGCAGAGAATATACGCGCCGTCACGGACCCGGCACTGTCGGAATGGTTGGGTCAATTATTAACGCGTCAGATAGGGTGTGCAAATGAATAAAGCCGATGCCTTGATCAACACATTTGATTTGCCAGCCATTCGGCGTGATTTCCCTGTGTTGCAACAGACCGTCAATGGGTATCCGCTGGTGTACTTTGACAATGCAGCTACAACGCAAAAGCCCAAAGCCGTCATCGATGCAATGACGCATTATTATCAATGCGATAACGCCAATGTGCACCGAGGCGTGCACGCGCTCAGCATGCGATCGACCGTTCAATTTGAAGCCACGCGTGAAAAAGTGTGCCGGTTTATTCACGCCAATTCTGTGCGGGAATGTATTTTTGTAGGCGGCACGACGGAAGCGATTAATCTGGTTGCACAGAGTTTCGCGCTGCCACGGCTTGTGCCAGGCGATGAAATTTTAGTCACACACATGGAGCATCACGCCAACATCGTGCCTTGGCAAATGGTTTGTCAGAAAACGGGCGCACAGTTACAAGTGGCCCCGATTTCAATTGAAGGCGAGCTGTTATTGGAAGCGTTTGAAAAGAAATTATCCAGCAAAACAAAAATCGTTGCGATTAATTACGCATCGAATGCATTAGGCACTATTAACCCGGTCAAACAAATGATTGAGATGGCACATGCCGTTGGTGCGGTTGTGTTAGTGGATGGAGCACAAGCCACGGCCCATGTGCCCGTTGATGTGCAAGCATTAGGCTGCGATTTTTACGCCTTTTCGGGTCATAAAATGTATGGTCCAACGGGGATTGGCGTCTTGTGGGGGCGTGAGTCTTTACTGGAGGACATGGTGCCTTATCAGGGTGGCGGTGAGATGATCCATCAGGTCACGTTTGAAGCGACTGAATACGCGCCATTGCCCTATAAATTTGAAGCTGGCACTCCGAACATTGCAGGCGTCATCGGGTTGGGTGCAGCTCTTGATTATTTGTGGTCTCTTGACATGGAGGCGATCGTTGCTTATGGCCCGCATTTGCTCCATTACGCGACGAACGCCATCCAATCGATCAAAGGATTTAACTTGGTGGGCACTGCACGTGAAAAAGTGCCCATTGTCTCGTTTGTGCATGGCACTATTCATGCGCATGACGTGGCCACTATTCTAGATAGTCAAGGCATTGCGATTCGCAGTGGGCACCATTGTGCTATGCCGTTGATGGATTTCTTATCTGTGGCAGCCACCAACCGGGTGTCTTTGTCGTTCTATAACACCACAGCTGAGATTGATGCGTGTGTTGCCGCATTACAAACAGTCTGCAAGGTGTTTTCGTGATGATGGATTTACGTGAACTCTACCAAGAAGTCATTATGGATCACAATCGCGCGCCTAGAAATCAGCGCGAGATGGAGCACCCAACATGCCAGGCGCGTGGGTTTAATCCGTTGTGTGGGGATAAATTGACAGTGTATGTGCAGGCGGCGGATGGCATGGTGCAGGACATTAGTTTTGTCGGTTGTGGCTGCGCCATTTCTCAAGCGTCTGCCTCATTGATGACGGATGCCATGAAAGGTAAAACGGTGATGGAAGCGCACGCATTGTTTGAACGCTTTCATGCCATGCTGACGTCTGATGAAGCACCTGATGAAGCTTTGTCGTTGGATAAATTAACCGTTTTGGCGGGTGTCAGGGCGTTCCCCGCACGCGTGAAGTGTGCAACGCTGGCGTGGCATACATTAGAAGCCGCTTTGAAAAAAGAATCGGTCGTTGTCAGCACGGAGAAATAACATGTTTGGATTAAAGAAAAAACAAACGAACGATGACTTAAAAGAAGCCGTGATCCTGGGCCTTAAAACAGTTTTTGACCCTGAAATCCCTGTGAATGTGTATGATTTAGGGTTAATTTACGACATCGCCATTGACGATAAACAGCACGTATCCATTCAAATGACCCTGACGTCTCCCGGTTGCCCTGTTGCACAAACGTTTCCAGGAACCATTGAGAAGGCGGTCAATGAGGTGGCGGGTGTGAGTGACTGTAGTGTGGAGTTGGTTTGGGAACCACCTTGGACGAATGAACGAATGAGTGAAGTCGCGAGGCTGGAGTTGGGGATTTTTTATTAGAGTCCTTATGAACCATGAATGGCACCCGTCTGCATCCATCGATGCATTACGCCAACGCGCGCAGATGATCCGCATTATTCGGGAATTTTTTAACACCCGTGGCTATTTAGAAGTGGAAACCCCCGTGATGGCCCGTTTTGGCATCACGGATGTGTACTTATCCAATATCAAAGCCACGTTTCGTGGCGACACCTATTGTTTGCAAACGTCCCCTGAATATCACATGAAACGTTTGTTAGCGGCGGGCAGTGGCGCTATTTTTCAATTGGCGCGCGTGTTTCGAGATGATGAGTTGGGTCGCTGGCATAACCCTGAATTTGCGTTGTTGGAATGGTATCAATTGGACATTGATCACCATGCATTGATGCAAGAAGTGGATGCCTTGCTTCAGCCTATTTTAGGCTGTGCTCCGCTCATCAAAAAAACCTACCAACAAGCCTTTTTGGATGCCTGTGCTGTTGATCCCATGCACGCTAGCGTTGCCGAATTACAGCAAGCCTTGCAACGGTTTGATTTAAGCAATGTGTTGGCTGACTCAGAGCAGGATCGCGATCAATATTTGTTCTTGCTCATGAGCCATGTCGTGGAGCCCGCGTTGGGACAAGAACATGCACCTGTTGCAGTGTATGATTTTCCGGCATCACAAGCCGCATTGGCTCAAATTAAACATGGGGTTGCTGAGCGTTTTGAAGTGTATTACCGTGGTGTGGAATTGGCCAACGGCTTCCACGAACTAACCGACGTATCTGCACAACGGGCGCGATTCAACCAAGACAATACGGCGCGCCTGGCACAAGGGTTGCCGGTTTGCCCCCCTGATGATTATTTGTTGCAAGCCATGACCCATGGGTTGCCCGCATGCAGTGGTGTCGCTTTAGGCATTGATCGCTTGCTAGCCTTGGCACTGAATAAGGCGTCCATTGCAGAAACGCTATCGTTTGATTTTTCCAGGGCGTGATGCTTAATAGAGCCCTTTGCTTTACATTTTTAAACAGCACTCGCTTGATGAATCTGCATTACCCTTGGTTTAAACGTCCCAATGTTTAATGACTAACTTAATCAACACATCATGTCCTTGCAGACGTATTTTACTGGGTAGATTCATTCCGCCTACAGCCGTGTAGGCGGGGTAATCAATGGTAAAACCCGCTTGATGCAATGAAATCAAGCGGTGATCTGAATCATACGCGGCTGATTGAACAGACGCAGGTGCAGGGATGCCTCTGACCCAGTAATACAAATTTTTGACGGGCAGTCGAACGCCAGTCTTTTTCTGTAATAAATCGTCCGCATGGGTTGATGTGATGGCTTCAGGACCGTCGCGGTAGGTCACCGCCGTACCGCGCTGTTCAATGATAACGGAGCCACCGCCCAAAGGTCCAAATAAACGGATTTGATATTGATTAACGGCCTGTTGGTGCCAGTTCAGAGAGGCGGTCCAAGCCTTTTTTCCACTTTTAGCGGCTATCGCGCCGTTGATGTCCCAAGCGGATAACGTTGATGCCATGCGGGTGACCGGCTTTGTGGGTTGAACGGGTTCCACCGGCGACTCCAAAACGCTACGTTGAGGTGCGGCGCATGCGGTTATCAGGCAGATAGAGGTGAGCCAAATTCGTTTGATGATATTCATGATGTCCTTTCGTGCATGGTTTTTCATTTTACAATACGCTAGACTTAGCCATCATTCAATTGGTGCGATAAACAAATGAACGGCAAAGCCATCTACCCAGGCACATTTGATCCGGTGACGAATGGGCATGTTGATATCATTACCCGGGCTGCAAAGATATTTCCAGAGCTAGTAGTCGCCGTTGCCAGCAACAGCACCAAACGACCGTTTTTCACGATGACCGAACGCATGGTCTTTGTGCAAGATGCGGTGAAGGCGTTGCCGGGCGTCAGTGTGGTTGGATTTGATAATCTGTTGATTCATTTAGTGCAAGAGCTGAACGCCGCGGTTATTCTTCGTGGGCTACGTGCCGTCTCTGACTTTGAATATGAATTTCAATTGGCTGGTATGAATCGTAAATTAGCTAAAAATGTGGAAACCATGTTTTTAACCCCATCTGAAAATTTCATGTTCATCTCGTCTACCTTGGTCCGTGAAATTGCAGGCTTGGGGGGAGACGTGTCAGGATTTGTCTCGGATGAGGTCGCTCACGCTTTTAGGGCGCGTTTCCCTCAACCAATTGCTTGATGGATTGAAAAACCTGCTCAATCAATGCCTCTTTGTTGTCTAATGTATAGGGGGACGCATCAATGGGTTTTCCAATGTGGACCTCTGCTGTTTGGTTTAGATTTAATTGATGCGTCCGTGCCGGTAAAATAGCACTGGCGCCGCGAATGCCAATGGGAATGATCAGCGCTTTGGCTTGAATCGCGGTAATAAAGGCGCCTTTCTTAAAGGGTGCAATACGGCCATCTTTCGATCGCGTTCCTTCTGGCGCTATCCACATCACAATGCCGCTTTCCAGCAGTTTCTGTACAAAGGCTAAATCTTTAATCGCTTGGTGCCTATTTTTACGATCGATAAAAGGGAATTCAGCCGCCACCATGGCGCGACCCATGAAGGGAATACGCGACATTTCTTTTTTTGCCAGCATGCGAAGTGAATTGCTCGGAAACGCGGCCAGGCTGAGCGGTATATCATACAGACTGCTGTGGTTGCACATGATGATCGTGGGTTGGCCGATTTGTGTTTTTACTTTATAAGGATTGAACACTTGAACCTGGATGCCCACGAGCTTCAACACACGTTTTAACCACA
>DNVL01000192.1 GCA_003507515.1 Legionella sp. | reverse complement strand
TGCCGCGGCGACGGTTCAAGTCACCAATCACATCACCCACATGATCTTCTGGACTGTACACATCGACTCTCATGATAGGCTCAAGCAATTGTGGGGCCGCTTTGGGTATGGATTGACGGAAAGCGCCTTTAGCTGCGATTTCGAATGCAATAGCCGAGGAGTCAACGGCATGGAAAGCCCCGTCGTTCAAGTCAATAACCACGTCCAATACAGGAAAGCCTGCCAAGGTGCCCGTGCTCATCATTGAGCGGAAACCTTTCTCAATGGCTGGGTGGAACTCTTTCGGAACGCTACCACCCACACAAGAAGTGGTAAAGATAAATCCAGTACCTGGCTCGCCTGGTGTAATGGTGTAGTCAATCCGACCATACTGACCAGAACCACCGGATTGTTTCTTGTGGGTGTAGGTGTCTTCAATTGATTTGGTGATGGTTTCACGGTATGCAACCTGTGGTTGCCCCACGACCAAATCAACGCCGTAAGTACGCCTCAGAATATCGACTTTAATATCAAGGTGCAATTCACCCATGCCGCGCAGAATGGTTTCACCTGAATCCACATCCGTTTCAACACGAAACGTTGGATCTTCTGCCACCATTTTACCGATGGCAATGCTCATTTTTTCGGTTGAGCTTTTATCCTTTGGCGTGACCGAAATAGAGATCACAGGCTCAGGGAAAACCATGGCTTCCAATGTGCATTCGTGTTTTGGATCGCAAAGGGTGTGACCGGTTCGAACGTTTTTCATGCCAACAATTGCAATAATGTCGCCTGCTTCAGCATGGCTCAATTCATTGCGTTCATTCGCCTGCATTTCAACCATACGGCCAACACGCTCAGATTTACCGGTAAACGAATTAAGGATGGTATCCCCTTTATTCAGTCTTCCTGAATATACACGTACGAATGTGAGCGCACCAAAACGGTCATCCATGATCTTGAATGCCAACGCACGGAATGGCTCATCGGCAGAAACGATAGCAAATTGACCGTTTGGCTTGCCTTCAGCATCGGTCAACGGTTGCGGATTCACTTCGTGGGGCGCAGGCAGATATTCAATCACAGCGTCCAATAATAATTGCATACCTTTGTTTTTAAAAGCCGAACCGCAATACGTTGGGAAAAAGGCTAATTCCAGCGTGCCTTTACGAATACAGCGCTTAATGTCTTCTAGTGAAGGCTGCTCACCTTCCAAAAAAGCCATCAATAAATCATCATCCATCTCAACAGCTGTTTCAATTAATTGCGCCCGGTACATTTCAACATCATCCAGCATGTCGGCTGGCACGTCCGTTATTGTGTAGTTTTCTGGTTGGCCTGTTTCGTCCCAAATATACGCTTTACGGCTCAACAAATCGACAACACCGACGAAATCGTCTTCAATGCCAATGGGCAAGGTCATGATCAATGGGTGAGCGCCCAATATTTTTTTCACCTGGTCGGTTACTTTCAAGAAGTCAGCACCAATACGGTCGAGTTTGTTTACAAAAATCAAACGAGATACTTTTGAATCATTCGCATAGCGCCAGTTGGTTTCTGACTGAGGCTCAACACCGCCAGAACCACAAAATACACCAATACCGCCATCGAGCACCTTCAGTGAACGATACACTTCTACGGTGAAATCAACGTGTCCTGGGGTATCAATGATGTTGAAACGTGTTCCTTTCCAGTAACAAGTGACCGCTGCTGACTGAATGGTAATACCACGTTCAGCTTCTTGTACCATAAAATCGGTTGTTGACTCACCGTCATGTACTTCACCGATTTTATGAATGCTATCGGTGAGCTTAAGAATACGCTCGGTAGTGGTGGTTTTTCCGGCATCTACGTGGGCGAAAATACCAATGTTTCTGTAAAGGTTTAAGTCAGCCATAGGGATCTCTATAAAGTGAGGTTGAAAATAGTGTTGTATAATACAGTATATTAGGTTCTGTAGCAAAAATTTGACCAACGACTAGAATTAAGTCATAGGCAACGGAATTTGGTGTTATACGCTCCGTTTAAAGCAGTATCATCTGGAGTCTAGTAAAGTCGGCCAGTCGCCTGGCTAACCTCTCATTTACAACCCATTGTGCGCTATTTGCGCAATAGGATCAAGACATGTCACGGGTTGGCTCTGCCACCTTCCAAAGACACCTCTATAGACGAGGTGTAGTGGATTTTAAATGAGAGTGCAGCGCCTGATCTTGGTTATTCTCTAATTCCGTTAATTGGTGCTGTTCTTTCTGTATCACGTAACGTTCTTTCAGTACTGTTGTGTTATTGATAGGTCTAATATTCTCTTTCTCCATAAAAAGCAACGCATCTGTTTTAGTGTTAATTAGTTCAGTCAAGTGTTCAATATCCTCATCAGCAGGGTTTATGAGCCTCAATCTTTCTCTCTCGTCATGATATTCTGCCAACGAGACAATGGGTAGGTCGCGAAGTGCATCCTTTAGCTGATTTGGATTATATTGCGTTGGATTTAACTTCATATCGGTCAAGGCTACTAATGTTTGATCAATCATCGGTTTTAAACTTTGGAAATGAGGACTATCACTGATAGCTAGGTCATTGAGATAGGTTGTTACTTTGGCAATAGCGTGCACCATTTTTGCATGCGAATCCACGAAAGCCATTGCTGCTGTTACATCAATAGGTGCTGCCGCTAATAACGTATTCATTCTATCGACAACAGGGATGCCTCCCATCTCATGCATTTCAAAAACAGTCATTATTTCATCGGTTTTTCGTTGCATATCACGAATCGTATTGTTCAGTGTCTCGATTTCTATTCCTTTACTTCGCAGCCACTCCTGATACGCTTTGCACGCTTTTAATTGATCAGTCAGAGCATCGTCCATATGTTGCAGTGCAGGCATTAAATCGTTGGCTGTTGGTGCCTTAACGTGGGGCGTGAGGAGAGATGAGCCTGTGAGTTTCCCGGCATAACCTTGCATGGGTGAAACCACCGCAAAGAAAGCTGCATTTGATGCTTTATTGTCATTTTTATGTGCGATTTTAAGATAATCCAGCAATTTTTGAGCATAACTAACCGCGATGCCTTGTATGAACAAATTAGCGACGGCTTGTTCAGCTAATCGCGTCCTATCGGTTTCGTTCTCTTTAGGCATCGCGTTTTTCATATTCTCAACGAGAACTTGATATGTATTTCGTGTTCCAGAATCCTGATGGGTTGAAGCAACGGTTGGGGTTAACTCAACACGGTTAATCGCCGCGATTGCCCTATCATTTAACATGGTCATATCGGCATTTAAAAAGGGGCGCGCAGCGTCTTTAATCACCGATTTCAGATGTTGCTCAATAGAGCCATTCTCACTAGCAGCTTCTGCCTCTTTATACGCTCGTGCTAATATATCATGGGAGATTTCAATATGGTCAAACACACGGCTTAATTTGCCCGTTTCACCTTCGACAGATTCCCGGAGTCGTTGGTTGACATAATTCTCTGTCTTGCCAGATAGCACATTGCGCTGGTTCATGAACGCTTCCGGATTTGAAGCCATATAGTTTTCGTACGTGGCTGCGAATGCGTCTGCATAGGTGATTTTTTTGGAAAAAAATCGTTCGAGTATTTTAGGCATCATAAAACCCATTCATTGATCTATAGATTTAAATATAGACTATAAATGAGCATTAAATATTATTTTAAACCATATTTTATTAAGAAACCTCAACGCCAAACTAAATTGATCCCCACTTACGTTAGATCGTTCATGCATTGAAGCTCTACAATCACGCGAACACTATCTACCGGTTTCCATCAAAAAACGTTCGAATAGAGTCAGGGAACGCAATCGCTTTATTTTTAGCATAATCCACCCAAACAATTTTACAAACACCTTGAGCCATCAATGCATCACCTTGATAAAGATCATGATCTAATACCATGCTTGAACGCCCTAAACTGTGAAGACTGCTCTGTAGCAGCAATGTCGCTGGATACACGACTGGCTTAAAATAAGTGCATGCCACATGCACTACCACAGGACCTGTTGTTTCTTTTAAACCAAATTGGAGACTTGCTAACCATTCAATGCGCGCTTCCTGAAAATAATCAAAATACCGCGCGTTATTGACATGTCCTAACGCGTCCATGTCACCCCAAGCAATATCAAATATTTTTTGATGTGCTGCCATTTTTTTTATGGTCATAAATAACTCGCCCTATGAAAAAACTGGATTAAATTCGAACAATATACACGACTGTAACCCTGTGTATAACGCCTTCTGTCATGATATAACAAACCGTGGGTAAGTCACCCTACTTGCTGTGGCTCTCTTTCTTCAGCCCAAATATACCGGACTCAAACAAGCGTTCTTAACAAGTTAAAATCCACGTAAGGTATTGTTTTAATTTAAACTAACGACATTAACCACAGCATTTACGATGCTTATAATAAGTAATAAGTAAAATATTTAAAAATTATATTTATATATAAGCCACAATCTTGGTCTAAAAGCCAATGACCTAAATGACGTAAATATCAAATGGCTCTGGTTTATTTTCGGTCAATATTGTCTTCTAGGGTGATGTATCTTGTGGATAACGCAACTGTTAATGGGATAATAAACCGTGTGCAAGTCTATGGAAAGAATATCACCGGTACCTTTTGCTCACTATATACCGGAATCAAACAGACTTTCTCTACAAGGTAAAAAGGACGTAACTCAATAAATAATATCGATTATTCGACATTAACCACAGATTTTTCGATGCTTATAACAAATAACAGGTTAATTAATTAACTAATTATAATAATAGGGATGCTGAAATCCATGCGTTGGCATAAAATTAAATAGGGTGATTTGACAGACCGCTTAAAATTACCTATCATGCTCAACTCTAAAAAACTAATTATACAGGTTCATCATGAAACGTACCTTCCAACCCAGTAATCTTAAATGCAAACGTGACCATGGTTTTCGTGCACGCATGGCAACCCGTTCAGGCCGTTTGGTCATCAAACGCCGTCGTGCAAAAGGCCGTAAACGTTTAGCAGCTTGATGTGTATGGCTTTGATAAAACACGTCGGTTGTTAAAAAAAAACGAATATGACCACGTGTTTGCCCAAGCAAACAAGTTGGTAACCCCTGAATTTATTATTTTATATCGCGATAATATCATGGGATCTGCCAGGCTAGGGCTGGCGATATCAAAAAAAATGATTGCCAAGGCACATGATCGAAATCGCGTTAAACGCATACTGCGAGAAGCATTTCGAACCAGCGTATACCTACCTGCCGTAGACATCATTGTGCTGGCTAGGCCTGGTACGGGCAAGGCAAATCAATCCATCCTAATCGAAAAATTGAGTGGTGCATGGAACAAATTATCAGCTTCATACGGAAAATGATTTGTGTTCCGATCAAAGCGTATCAATATTTGATTCGGCCGTGCTTGCCCCCTTGTTGTCGTTTCCACCCCAGCTGTTCAGAATATGCGCTATTGTCCATTGCCCGCCACGGCGCCTTTAAAGGCGTGTGGTTCGCTATGTTACGGTTGTTGCGTTGCCACCCTTGGGCTGAAGGCGGATATGATCCTGTTTTACCTAACAAAGAGAATGTGTAATGGATATTCGACGAGTCGTTTTATATGCAGCTTTGGGTTTTGTAGTCTACACGTTGTGGACTAATTGGTGGATTGACTATCCGGTTGAGGTTTTACCTCAACAACAGACATCGACCACGTCTGGCTCAGATGATCGATTACTCCCTACTATGATCGAAAAAAAACCAGCGATCTCGGTTGCTTCTCCGTCATCTGAAGTAAAATCCGAATTGGTTCATGTCAAGACAGACGTGTTGGATTTATCCATTGATTTGAAACATGGGGACATTGTTAACGCTCAACTGCTGGATTATCCAGAAAGTGCCTCTGATAAAAACAAACCTTTTGTTTTACTACAAAACAATGCGGGCGAACGGTATGTGGCTGATAGCAGTTTGTTTGTGGTGGATGAGCAAACCGTGAAGCCGGTTCACATTGATTTTTCGAGCGCTCAGAAACAATATCAATTGCAGCCCGGTCAACAGACGCTTATGGTGTCGTTAACCGGAAAAAATTCAGATGGGCTATCGGTTACTAAAGAATTTTCTTTTGAAAAAGGCAGTTATTTAATTGCTGTGCGTTATGTCGTGGAAAATGAAGGCACGGCCCCATGGAAAGGGTATATGAATACCCAGTTGTTGCGCACATCGCCTAAAGAAGACAAATCAAGTATGTTTCATGTGGGATCCTATACGGGCGCATCTTATGCTAAGCCAGGTCAATCGCGGTATAAAAAAGTGGCCTTTACTGACATGAGCCGTTCTAACTTGGATTTAGAGTCGGATGGTGGTTGGATTGCTATGCAACAGCATTATTTTTTGACGGCGTGGGTTCCACCAGCCGACAGCAAAAATCGATTTTACACGCGAGCGGTCGATGGCGATTACACGATTGGTGCCGTGAGCCAGCCTCTTCTTGTGGCGCCGAGTGAACAGCAACGCATTGAGTCTCGCTTATACTTAGGCCCTGAAATCACCAGCACGCTCAGTGCGATTGCTCCAGGGCTTGATTTAACGGTTGATTATGGCTGGTTGTGGTTTATTTCAGCCGCATTGTTTTTTTTGATGAAAGTCATTTATTCCTTTGTCGGCAATTGGGGCTGGTCTATTGTCTTGGTTACGGTGCTGATTAAACTGGCTTTTTATAAACTATCGGCCACCAGCTATAAATCCATGGCGGGCATGCGAAAATTACAGCCTAAATTATTGGCACTGCGTGAACGGTACGGCGATGATAAAGCAAAAATAAGCCAAGCCACGATGGAAATGTATCGGGCTGAAAAAGTCAATCCATTGGGTGGTTGCTTGCCCATTGTGGTTCAAATTCCCGTGTTTATTGCGCTGTATTGGGTTTTGTTGGAAAGTGTTGAGCTTCGTCAAGCACCGTTTATGTTATGGATTGCTGATTTAGCATCTGCTGATCCATACCATGTGTTGCCTGTTATCATGGGGGCAACCATGCTGATTCAACAGCGATTAAACCCAGCGCCACCTGATCCCATGCAGGCCAAGATCATGATGTTTTTACCGGTGCTGTTTACTGGTTTATTTTGGAATTTCCCAGCAGGTTTGGTCTTGTATTGGATAGTGAACAACAGTTTGTCTATTTTGCAACAGTGGTACATCACGCGTAAATATGGTGAAGATAAACCGACCAAACCGACGCAGTCGATAAAGAAGCT
>DNVL01000026.1 GCA_003507515.1 Legionella sp. | reverse complement strand
CGTGCAATCCATGGCGATTCGATTGAAACGCTCCGAGGAGGAGCGGGCTTTACTCACCCATGAACTACAAAAAAGCCAGTTAACCTTGCAAGAAAAAGAACTGCAATTGCTCGATGCCATGGGTCAACTGATGACATCCCAAGAGCAATTAACTGTCATATCCAATGCCACCAGTCGTCAACTCAAGCACCTGTCCGGCCAACACCAAGCGGCCCTTCGTCTCGCTCATCCCTCCATGGACTCCTGCGAAAAAACACAAATGGATGCCTTGAAAAAAATAATTGAGGAACAGGCAAGCCTGTTACTTGAATTGTCCGATGAGAACGACGCTCTTCAAGAAAAATTGCGTGCTCACGAACGCCTGACTCCCGATTCAACACAACAAACCAGGAGCTCGGCGCTCACGATGTTTGGCTCTAATAAATAACAAAACGACACAATCCTGACTTAATTCAATGAAATCAAAGGACACTCTATCATGCCCCATCAATCCGAAAATCAATCCGAAACCAATCCAACCACGCCATTGCAAGGCATAATGGAGGAAATGAAACGCCTTCGCCAAGTGGCCGGTGAGCACATTGCAAACACAGCGGCCGACGCAGCGGATACCGCCGCCAAAAAAACCGCTGCATATTTAATGGATACAGCTATACAAAGACTTCAAGATTTAATTGAACAAGAACAAACCAACGCGCAAGTCCAGTCCTGTCTACATACGCTGATGAGACGCTTCAATGAAAAAAGTACCATCACAGACGCCATTGAATGGTATGGACGGAAAACAATTTTACAAAAAGCCGGGGTAGGTATCGTGTTTGTGGCCGCAAGCGCACTGGTGGGGACCTTGTTTTCTTTGACCGCCCTCTTCACCTTACTCGCCATTTGGATTTTTTGTATTGCAGAAACGCTATTAACAGAACATTATGAGCTAACAGAGCGTCAAAAAAGTGATCTTGCACAAGACATCGAAAGAATGGAACAAGCATTATTCGCATCAGTTGCCTGCTTGAAAGAAGTCACTAAAAAACTAGATGATATTTTCTTGAGCCTACTCAAGCAAAGTATTCAATCAGCACACCTTTTACAAGCATTCGAGGTGCAAACATCCACCCTGGATGGGCATATCAGTGAATTTTTAAGTATTTTTTCTACCTTAAACGAAACCAGCACGATACTGATGCATGACCATCAGCGCGTCGTTCAACAACTCGAATTAGCGCATGCTCAAATGGAGCGAGACCATGCGACCATGGCCACCCAATCAGCGACCATCGATGCCATCAGTTCGAAACTAAGTGCAACAAATGATGAATTGCGTAAAAGAAACAGTGAATTGATCACAATCAACGCCAAATTCAAAAATAATTTAACAACCATCAGCGAATTAGAGGCTGGATTCAAAGACGAACTTCATATTTTAAAAACACAATCAGCATCAAATGCGCGGCATCAGGTTGTGCCGCAAGGTGCGCTGACTCCATCCGTTCCACCACCTTCAGGTACCGATGCCTTCATCAAAAAGAACCATGATGCTTTGGAAATGATTCGATTAAAACAAGCTGCACGCAAAAAGGAACTCAGTAATGGTGGGAAAGAAGCCAATCCTGATATTTTGGCCGTTCATGGCGCTGCTTTTTAATTGCGGTTTTGAAATCAAGCAGGTGACAAATAAGGATAACGCCGATATGAATGATCACCACTGTGGACATAACAAGATAATAATCCTAGTAAATAACCCGATGTCATCCTGAACCCTCGACACTGATAACCCCGACAGTCTTCTGATTTAACTTTTTGTTAAAAATACGTGACTGTCATTAAAACAATGCATTTTTCATTGAAAATGCATAAGGAGAGAAAGAAATGAAAGCTGTACAAATAGTTGTATTATGCACATCAACCATGCTTTGCAGTCATTCGTTTGCTGCAAACATCAACAAAGTTGATTGGCATATGCATCAATACGACGCCAGCCATACAGGGTTTGTGCCCGTCAAATTAGATCCAAATAAATTTACTTTCGACTGGAAAAAGGATTTGGGTGCTGAAAATTCCAATGGAATGAATAACTCCATCTCTCCCGCAGTCACCTCAGGCAATCTAGTTTTTGTTAGTCATAATTACCCAAGTACCTTACAAGCATTTTCCATCACTGACGGGCAGGATGTATGGAAAATTAACTATGGTTCACCTACCGTCAACCCCCCGAGCACAAGTGATAAACGAGTATTCATCCAAGCCGTTAACAATTCACTCGGTGGTACCCTCTTTTATGGTTACAACACAAAAGATGCTGAAATTGCTTTCCAAACCCCTTTCAATGCGCAATGGGGAAGTTATTTAGCGCCGACTGTGTACAAATCAAACGTTTATACCAATGGAGGCTATTATGGTGGCATGTATTCGTTTGACATACAGAATGGCGATGTGAATTGGATGACCTCATTGGCTCAGTACGATTTGTGGACTCCGGCTGTAAATGAACAAATAGCTGTCGGCTATACCGGCGGGAAACTAAACGTTGTTGATCGTGTATCAGGCAAATGGTTATACGACATTATCGATCCACATTATTCATGGACTGGGTATTCAACAGGATCATCACCTGTTCTATTGAATGAACACACCGCTATCATGGTGCAATCGGGTTACCTCACCTTATTCGATCTGGATAAACAAGAAGTCATCAAGTCTTTTGGTCCTGGCTATACGGGTCAACCATCCACAGATGGGACATTCATTTTTGCCGCAAAAAATAACGGCTTGGTTGTCATCGATTCGAATCAAACAAAAGAAGCATGGGTTTGGTATAAACAAAATGAACGTGTGAACGGTCAGTTTGTTATCACGAACAATCAGGTATTTCTAACCACCGATCTAAAAACATATTTACTCGACAAAAAAACACATAAAGAAGTTTGGAATTACCCCAGTACCGGGAACCTCTCTCTTGCGAAAGGACATCTCTTTATCTCTTCCCATAAAGGGTCATTGGAAGCCATTAAATTATCTTGATGAAGTGATATAGACGCTGATGGGCAATCCATCAGCGCCTATATGATCTATACCAATACCGTGAATAAAAAATAGGATATAAGGCATGAAAAAAACCATCGTAATGAGTACTGGCATTGCAATAGCCAGCGTTGCAATCATAGCCAACGCAAAGCCCATTTACCCAGGAGAAGTAATGGCCCGAGATCTTCTGATACCAGGCCTTGGTTGGGCGGGTCATGTTGCTGTGACATCTGCTAACAAAATATGGCAAACCGATGACCATGTGCTAGAAATACTGGACGAGCCCGTGGTCGGCCAACTCAATACCTTTGGAAATTTTAAATCCCGATCTAGATATTGGGGAAGTCGGTATGGAGTATCAGACAGAGGAGATGCAGGACAACATGTGATAGATGAAGCAAACCATCAGCGTTGGTGGTGCCCTACTTACACATCCTCTACCGCCTACATTATCGGCGAGGGTGACTTGAAATGGGGAACACGCTACCGATGTGGGGAGTGGCGATGCGACACATACACCTGGTGGGCATTCTATAGTGCCGGATACGATACGGTACAAGGCAAAATTATGTTGCCAACAACAGTTTTTAATGCGTTCCCAATGTATAATCAATCTATTCGCAATCAGGTAC
>DNVL01000124.1 GCA_003507515.1 Legionella sp. | reverse complement strand
ACACCGCGTGCGATGTATTGCGCCAATTCGGCTACAGCACCGGTACGGGAGTAATACAAGACTAATACATAAGGCTGAGCCATGACGTGTCCTTACAAAATATACCGAGTCAAATCTTCATTAGCGAGCAATTGCCCTAAATGCGCTTGAACATATTCAGTATCCACATGAACCAATTGTCCTGATTTGTCCGTGGCGTCAAAAGAAATGACTTCCAAGAGCCGCTCCATAACGGTATACAAACGCCGTGCACCGATGTTTTCAGTGCTTTCATTCACCTGCCAGGCCACTTCAGCAATGCGGTGAATACCGGTTTCATCAAAACGAAGTTCCACGCCTTCGGTGCTCATCAACGCGATGTATTGCTCGGTTAGCGATGCATTGGGTTCGGTTAAAATTCGCACAAAATCGTCAGTAGTCAAGGCTGATAATTCGACTCGAATCGGTAAGCGCCCTTGCAACTCCGCAATTAAATCAGACGGCTTGGCCACATGAAAAGCACCGGATGCAATAAACAAAATATGATCCGACTTGATCATGCCATATTTGGTTGAAACTGTGGTGCCTTCGACCAGCGGTAGCAAATCACGCTGCACCCCTTCACGGGACACGTCCCCCCCTTGCTCGGAGCGTTTGGCGACTTTATCAATCTCATCAATGAAGACAATGCCGTTTTGTTCAACGCTTTCAATCGCCCGCAGTTTAATGTCCTCTTCATTGATTAACTTGGACGCCTCTTCCTCACTCAATATTTTCATGGCTTTTTTAATGGGCAACTTGCGCGTCTTTGTGCGCCCAGCGCCCACTTGTTGAAACATCGTTTGCAATTGGTTAGTCATCTCTTCCATGCCGGGAGGCGCCATGATTTCAACGCCAATGGGGGATGCGGTTACCTCAATTTCAATTTCATTGTCATCCAAAAGGCCTTCTCGCAATTGTTTGCGGAACGTTTGTCGCGTCGACGAATCTTTTTCATCAACCGTAGCTCCTCGTGCTGGCGGCAGCAAAATATCCAATATTCGTTCTTCTGCGGCATCTTCAGCCTTGGTTTGAACTTTTTTGATTGCCAACTCGCGCTCTTGCTTGATGGCAATGTCGGCCAAGTCGCGGATGATGGAATCCACATCGCGACCGACATACCCTATCTCGGTAAATTTAGTGGCTTCCACCTTGATAAAGGGCGCACCGGCTAATTTAGCCAACCGCCGAGCAATTTCGGTTTTTCCCACACCCGTTGGACCTATCATCAAAATATTTTTAGGCATGATCTCTTCACGCAGCACAGGGTCGTGAATCTGCATGCGGCGCCAACGGTTGCGAAGCGCAATCGCCACCGCCCGTTTTGCTGCATCCTGACCGATGATATAATTATCCAACTCTTGCACAATTTCACGCGGCGTCATGACCGTCATCGTTTTTGTTTTATTCACAGTGGCTATCCAATTCTTCAAGGGTTAAATTATGGTTGGTATAAATACAAATATCACCTGCAATGTTTAAACTTTTTTTCACGATGTCCATCGCAGACAATTGGGTATTGGCCAACAGTGCGCGCGCAGCGGCTTGTGCATACGAGCCACCCGAACCGATCGCCATGATCCCTTCTTCAGGCTCAATCACATCGCCATTGCCTGTAATGATGAGCGATGAATGGCAGTCTGCCACCGCAAGCAACGCTTCCAACCGGCGCAGAAATTTATCCGTGCGCCAATCTTTAGCCAATTCTACCGCCGCACGCACCAAATGCCCTTGATGCATTTCCAGTTTGCTTTCAAATCGCTCAAACAGCGTAAACGCGTCTGCCGTGCCACCCGCAAACCCTGCAATGACTTTATCTTTATATAACCGCCTGACTTTACGCACATTGCTTTTCATCACGGTATTGCCGTGCGTTGCCTGTCCATCTCCATTAATCACGACCTGATTGCCTCGTCTAACGGATAAAATGGTCGTACCACGAAATTGTTCCATCATAAACCCTCAAAAAAAGAAACCCCATGCAACAATGGCGCAATCGACAGCGCGCACGCCAAGCTTTGGCCTACATCTGCAAACGTGTCGCGACGACCAATAAAGCGCGCATCCACACTGGGACCAAAAACCAACACAGGAATATGCTCCCGGGTATGATCAGAACCCGGAAAGGTTGGATCACACCCATGATCTGCCACAATCACCACCATATCATCAGGCCTTAACATTTGTTCTAATGCAGGGATGCGTGCGTCAAATTGTTCCAATGCGCATGCATAACCTGAAATATTGCGCCGATGCCCATAGGAGGAGTCAAAATCGACAAAATTAGTAAAAATCAAGCTGCCTGCGGGTGCGGTTTCCATCGCCCGCAAGGTTGCATCAAATAGCGCCATATTGCCGTTGGCATGAATGGTTTGCGTGATGCCTTGATGCGCAAAAATATCAGCCGTTTTTCCAATGGCAATCACTTCACGCCCGGCCTGATGAAGCGCATCCAACAACGTTTCCTCAGGCGGAAGCGTTGAATAATCCCGCCGATTTCCCGTACGAGCAAAGGAGCCGGCCTGTCCCACAAACGGACGTGCAATAACGCGGCCAACATGGTATTTGTCCACCAATTTTCGTGCAATGTCACACACGTCATACAATCGCTGCAACCCAAAGTGTTCCTCATGGGCTGCAATTTGCAACACACTGTCCGCTGACGTATAAACGATGGGTTTTAATGTGCGTAGATGTTCCTCGCCCAACTCGTCAATAATATCTGTCCCTGAGGCATGTTTTTCACCCAATACACCCGGCAGTCCAGCGAGTTGGATCAGCTGCTCAATTAATTCAAGCGGGAAACAAGGCTGAATCGCTTCAAAATAACCCCAAGGATGCATCACGGGCACACCCATTAACTCCCAATGGCCACTGGGCGTGTCTTTGCCTAAACTTTGCTCTACAGCATAGCCGTAATGCCCAGCAGGGGTCGCAAGCGTCGATAGATCAATCATCTTAAGCCCAGAGCTTGCAACCGCTGCGTGATATAACCCTAATCGTGCCAGATGGGGAATCAGCAAAGGCCCTTCTCGTAAACCCACCTGATCGGCCAGCCCGTTATTACAGGCTTCAACAATATGCCCAAACGTATTGGCGCCAACATCTCCATACGCAGGTGCATCAAGGCTTGCCCCAACGCCTAAGGAGTCCATCAATAATACAATGACACGTGCAACGCTCATGCTCTTTATCCTTGTACGTGTCGACAATGGGTCTCTTTTAAACCCAACAAGACAAACCATGCCAAACTTAACCCCAGAGGCAAAATCATAGCAGCCAACTGGTAGTCAGACAATGAATAAACAGGCACACCATCTACCACGTTCGCGTGCCCATGCCATA
>DNVL01000218.1 GCA_003507515.1 Legionella sp. | reverse complement strand
TACAGGGCGACCAATTGTTCTTTAAACAGGGAGAATTAGAAGCGGCTATCGAATCCAATCAACCGCTCATCATTCAAAACGGCAATTGGGCTAACCTTGATTTTCAACGATTTTGGCATGAAGCGTTTTTGCGAAAAGAAATAGCATACAGTGGCGGCGTACTGAAGCTTCCTGAAGAGGNNGCGAGAAGGTTATGATTGGTCAATATTAAGACGGAAGGCGCGCTGGTCTTCGGGCTTCAGCATGCAAATGATGGGTACACCCGTTCTTAATCCCAGCCGCTTGGGTTGTTTTTTTTATACTTATCAATGTGATAATGAAACCCAAACGTTAAAAACATACCCTGGATTATTGGAGCAACATCAAGGTAAAACACTAAATATCAACATGACTCGGCTTTTAAGCGAAGACGAGTGGGCGTCATTGCTCATTGAATGTCAAAAATACAATGTTACCTTGTCGTGCTACCTGGGTTCAAACTTAGCAATGCCGGACCATTGGGCTATTCAAGAGCAGGAAGAATACAAAGACTCGCTTCATTTAAGAATGCAAAAGCATACTCAACTGATTGAAAGCAACGATCCGGACACGACGATCGCGCTATTAATAGCCAATACAATAGATAATGCGGGCGATTGGAACGTCATTGATGTCACTGAATGCAATGCAAGTGACCTATTGATTAAAATAAAATCAAAGCTCAACACCCAACGCGTTGCGTTTGAATTTACTGAAACAAAAGGGCTGTTGGCAACATTAGACGTGCATCAAAACATCATTCTTACGGGTCATTTTTCAAATGCATTCAGCGATGAACTGGCGGAGCTATTATTAACACGATCTGAAAGTACGCCTTCTGCTCGGTTAATCTTGGTGAGTCAAAACATGGAGAACTTCCAATACCTTCACATTACAAAACAGATAGTGTCATCAGAAGACAAAGTGCATCGTCTCATCGAGCGCAAGTACAGCGAGATAGAAATAGCAACGTTAACGCCAGAACAACTTATCGAGGAAAGCCTTTCTCAATTGGAATCGCGTTTAATTTATCATCGTTTAAACCCAACAGATCCAACGGATAACGCTTGGCAAGGGATACACCACACGCCTGCTGATATTGCTCAGGTGCATATGCCATTTGACATCAACACCAGTGAGTCTGTCTCGGCAGCATTCAACCAAGATCGTCTGAATGCAGTGAAAGCCCAATTGGCCGTGTCACCCTATGTGCTGATCACGGGTCTCACCGGTGTTGGAAAATCAACCTTTGTTGAACGATATTTATCACCTAACACCCCATTGTTTCATGGTGCGGGTCAGATACAACAGTGGGCCCAAGCCCGGACAGACGCTCCAGACCATATGATTTTATTTATCGATGAAGCCAATATCAGTGCTCGACAATGGAGTGAGTTCGAAGGATTATTTAACAACCCGCCAGCCATCTTTGTCGAGGGTGTTTATTACCCATTATCTCCTCAACACAAAGTCATCTTTGCCGGGAATCCCATAAACTATGGCGATCGGCACTTAGCTTCTTTTTTTCTCCGTCACGGCAACGCGTTGCTGTTTCAGCCCATGCCGCCTGCCTATATCTACGAAGAAATTTTAAAGCCGATATTGACGCAGCCTGTGTTGCAGCCTTACACTACTCTAGTGGCCACAGCATTGCTCGAGGTTTATGAATTTTTATGCCATATCTCGCAAGATGATGTTCTGATTTCTCCGCGTGAAATTCAAATGATGGCGTTGATGGTTTGGTCTTATACGCAAGCACTTCCCCATCTGGATGCCCTCCAAGTTCAGAATGCCGCACACCATTATCGTTATCATTTGGCCAAAGCACTGGTTCCTGAGTCTCATCAACTGACATTTGAAGAGAAATTCTCACCAAACTCCCTATTGACACGTCTGCCAAGACCAAATCCGGCCCCAGACTCCCATTACGTCATGACTCCCTCGCGTAGCGATGTTGCTTGTCAACTGCATGATGTTCTCCAATTAAGTCAAGCACGCCGCGAAATGCATGACACAGCCCCAGATGCGCTGCGTTATGGTGGGTTGGGTGGCCTTGTTTTACAAGGCTCCTCAGGCATTGGTAAAAGTGAGCTGGTGATGCAGACATTGGTAGCCGCTGGCTATCAGAAACGCACGCATGGCGTTGCGAATGCCCCTGTTTCTTTACATGACCATGTGTTCTACCATATGCCAGCGAGCATGCAACAGGATGTTAAAATTCAATTATTGAATCAAGCGTTTCATGAAGGCGCTTTGGTGGTGATGGATGAAATCAATGCCTCTCCCATGATGGAAAGTCTCTTGAATGATTTGCTCATGGGTAAAACAATTGAAAAAAATCGTCCACAGCAGCCTGGTTTTTTCATCATTGGAACCCAAAATCCACCCACAATGCAGGGGCGAAGAAGACCCAGTCCTGCATTGGCCAGACGGTTACTCACGGTCACTCTGCCGGATTACACACGAGACGAGATGAAGACGATTTTAATCCATCAAGGAGTACAAG
>DNVL01000075.1 GCA_003507515.1 Legionella sp. | reverse complement strand
GGCAAATGACCGCCGGGTCCTGGATTTATATTGGGACACAAGGCATTGTGCAAGGCACCTATGAAACCTTTATGGAAATGGGGCGTCAACATTATGCCGGTGATTTGTCTGGGAAATGGATTTTAACCGCAGGTTTAGGCGGCATGGGGGGGGCGCAGCCTCTAGCGGCCGTTATGGCAGGGGCTTGCATGCTGGCCATTGATTGCGATGAAACGCGGCTCGATTTTCGGTTGAAAACCCATTACCTGGATCACAAATCAACTGACTTGGATGACGCCTTGTCGTTGATTCATCAGGCATGCCTTGCAAAAAAAGCCATTTCAGTGGGGCTGCTCGGCAATGCGGCTGAATTATTGCCGGCCTTGGTGCTGCGAGGGATCCGGCCTGATGCCGTGACCGATCAAACCAGCGCACATGATCCGCTCAATGGCTATTTACCCATCGGGTGGACTTTGGAGTACGCCCGTCAACAACGCATTGAAAACCCAGCATTCGTGATTAAAAAAGCGAAAGAATCCATGGCAGTGCACGTAAAGGCCCTGTTGCATTTTCATCAACTAGGCATTCCAACGTTTGATTATGGCAATAATATTCGCCAAATGGCTTTGGAGGAGGGGGTGAGCGATGCTTTTGATGTTCCAGGCTTTGTGCCGGCTTATATTAGACCCCTCTTTTGTGAGGGCATCGGCCCTTTTCGATGGGTCGCGTTATCGGGTGATCCTGATGATATTTATAAAACGGATGCCGCAGTAAAAGCGTTATTGCCGGACAATCTACGCGTCCATCGTTGGCTTGATGAGGCGCGAATGCGCATTGATTTCCAAGGCTTGCCCGCTCGCATTTGTTGGCTTGGATTAGGCGATCGGGCCAAAATAGGACTGGCCTTTAATGACATGGTGAGGTCAGGTGAACTCAAGGCGCCGATAGTGATTGGTCGGGATCACTTGGACTCGGGCTCTGTAGCCAGTCCCCATCGCGAGACGGAGGCCATGCAAGATGGGTCGGATGCCGTGTCGGATTGGCCTCTACTCAATGCCCTGTTAAACACAGCCAGTGGCGCTACATGGGTGAGCCTGCACCATGGAGGGGGCGTGGGCATGGGGTTTTCTCAGCATGCTGGCATGGTGATTGTTGCGGATGGAACCCTTGATGCGGCCACTAGATTGCAGCGGGTTTTAACCAATGATCCAGCGACTGGCGTGATGCGCCACGCAGATGCCGGATATCAACGCGCCATTGATTGCGCCAAAGAAAAACATCTTAACCTGCCCATGTTGGGAGAGATGTGATGTTTGAATTAAAGCCTGGCGCGTTGACATTGCGTGATATTAGCATGCTGTTAAAGACCAACACACCCATTCAATTAGCGGCAGAAGCGGATGATAAGATTGATGCGGCTTACCGTGTGGTTCAATCCATCGCAGGCCAAGAGCCGTCCGTTTATGGGATTAATACAGGCTTTGGATTATTAGCGCACAAAAAAATAGCGCGAGACGATTTGAAGGATCTACAGCGACGGATCGTGCTGTCGCATGCGGCGGGCGTCGGTGCGCCGCTGGATGATGACACCGTGAAGCTTATTTTATTATTAAAAATAAACAGCCTGTCACGCGGGTATTCCGGTGTATCAAGAGCACTCATTGACCATTTAATTGCGATGTTCAATGCAGGTATTTATCCTGTTATTCCGGAACAGGGATCGGTTGGTGCATCGGGCGATCTGGCACCATTGGCCCATCTGGCCATGGTGTTAATGGGAGAAGGGGAGGCGCATGTGCAAGGCGTGCGCTTGCCTGCGAGCGTTGCATTGTCGCGTAGCCATATGAAGCCTGTTGTTTTAGGTGAAAAAGAAGGGCTTGCATTACTCAATGGCACGCAAGTGTCGACCGCTATTGCGATTATCGGCTTGCTAAAAACGCAGCGAAATTTCGCCATTGGCACGATAGCCGGCGCGCTGAGTCTTGATGCTGCGACGGCAAGCCTTAAACCCTTTCGTGCGTTGATTGCGAGTGCTAAAAATAACCGTGGGCAGGTGCTCTTTTCAGCCGTGATTGAACATTTATTGCAAGCGAGTGCAATCCAACGTGATCATGAGCATTGCACGCGTGTACAAGATCCCTATTCCTTGCGTTGCCAACCGCAAGTGATGGGGGCTGTGTGGTCCTATTTGCAGGATAGTCAAACGCATTTAATGAATGAAGCCAATGCGGTGTCTGATAATCCCTTGATTTGCATTGAAACAGGAGCGGTGATTTCAGGGGGGAATTTTCATGCGGAAATCACGGCGTTTAGTGCGGATTTATTGGCGATCATTGGTTCGGAAATTGGCGCGATCTCTGAACGGCGTATTGCGTTGTTGATGGATAGCCACCTCAGCGGGTTGCCGCCGTTTNNCCGCCGTTTTTAGTGAACAACTCCGGCTTGAATTCAGGCTTGATGTTGGCACAAGTCACCGCCGCAGCATTGGCCAGTGAAAATAAAACCTATGCCCATCCCGCGTCGGTCGACAGCATGCCGACCTCGGCCAATCAAGAAGATCACGTCAGCATGGCTACTTTTGCTGGGGTAAAATTAAACAAAGTAGCGGACAATGTCTTGCATATTCTAACCATTGAAACATTAGCGGCCTGCCAAGGCATCGATTTTAGAGCGCCACTTCAAACGTCCCCACGCCTGCAGTGTTACCTTGATGCAGTGCGCGCTAAAGTGGCCTTTTATCACGAAGATCGTTATTTTGGGCATGATTTGTCTGAAGCCCATGCTGTCATTTGTCAATCTGCATATTATGGCGTGATACATGAGCAATTATTCCATGCAATATGATCTAGTGATAAAAAATGCACGTGTGGCCACAATGGATGGCCAACATCGTGTGTTAGAGGGGGCTAGTTTAGCGATCCAAGGCGATCGAATTGCGCATATGACAACAGACTCGAGCGCGCTGGCCGCTAAAACCATCATTGACGCCGAAGGCCTGCTGCTAACCCCCGGACTGATCGATTGCCATACACATTTGGTTTACGCGGGCAACCGGTCGCATGAATTTGCACAGCGGATGGCGGGTGTATCTTATGCCGAGATGGCGCGTCAGGGAGGGGGGATTTTATCAACGGTGAATGCAACGCGGCTCGCAAGTGTCGAGATGCTGACCCAACTTGCGGTACAGCGTGCATCCGTTATGCTAGCGCACGGTACGACCACGGTTGAGATAAAATCAGGCTATGGCTTGGATTTGAATACAGAAATAAAACTCTTAACCGTCGCGCGAGCATTGGAAAATGAATTGCCCATCGCTGTGGTTCCTACCTTTTTAGGCGCGCATGCAACGCCACCTGAATATAAAAAAGATACGGATGGGTATTTGGATTATATCATTTCAACGATGTTGCCTGAGATTGCGGCGCAAAAATTGGCGGTCTTTGTCGATGCTTTTTGTGAGACCATTGCATTTAGCCCAGCTCAGGTGGAGCGATTATTTCATGCAGCAAAACCATATGGGTTTAAATTAAAATTGCATGCAGAGCAGCTGAGCGACCAGAAGGGAGCTGTTTTGGCGTCACAGTTTCAAGCGTCTTCGGTGGATCATCTAGAACATCTCTCACCGAATGATTGCAAGGCACTTACGAATGGTAAAACAGTAGCGGTTCTCTTGCCGGGCGCTTTTTATTTTTTAAAAGAAACGAAATACCCCCCGATTGCAGCACTACGAGAGCATCAGATCCCCATGGCCATCGCGACGGACTCCAATCCAGGCACGTCGCCGTTTTTGACCCTGCCATGGATGATGAACATGGCGTGCATCTTGTTTGGATTCAGCTTGGATGAAGCTTGGCGTGGTGTGACGATTCATGCAGCCAAGGCACTGGATCTAGAGACTGAGATCGGAAGCATTGAAGTGGGGAAAAAAGCGGATCTCGTCATTTGGTCTACGAATAGCATGGATGATGTGGTTTATAATCCCTCGATGAATTTTTGTAAAACCATGATCATCTCGGGTCGGAAAATCATTTTTAAGGAAAATAACATTTCGTCTTAGGTTGAAGTACATGTTCGCCTCGGAGCATTGTATAATCATAAAAAATTTAACTTAAAATTTGGGGTGTTTGCATGGCGGGTCATAGTAAGTGGGCGAATATTAAATTTCGTAAAGGCGTTCAAGATGCCAAACGGGGTAAAATTTTTACAAAATTGATTCGAGAAATTTCAGTTGCAGCAAGGACCGGGGGAGCCGATGAATCGGCCAATGCACGCTTGCGTGATGCCATTACCAAGGCACTTAAATCCAACATGAAGCGCGACACCATTGACAATGCCATCAAGCGAGGGGCCGGTGGGTTAGACGGTGCGAACATGGTGGAGATGTGTTATGAAGGATATGGCCCAGGCGGGGTCGCCATTTTAGTCGATTGCTTATCAGATAATAAAAACCGCACGGTGTCTGAAGTACGGCATGCCTTTACAAAATACGGTGGAAATCTAGGCACGGATGGTTCAGTCTCTTATTTGTTCACGAAACAAGGCGAGATTCTGCTAGCCCCCACCCCGAAAGACGCGCTTGCAATGGATGTGGCGATTGAGGCAGGGGCTGATGATGTGAGCCTGGACGAGGGGCAAGTGGAAGTGATTACCGCGGTTGAAGGCTATCACCGTGTTTTGTCCGCATTGC
The DNA here is from genome assembly GCA_003507515.1 of Legionella sp. Taxonomy (GTDB): domain Bacteria; phylum Pseudomonadota; class Gammaproteobacteria; order Legionellales; family Legionellaceae; genus DDPF01. The sequence goes on along the minus strand of DNVL01000075.1, from coordinate 6,044 downwards.
AGGACTCTCATTTGGATGTGGAACATTCGCACATCACCATGCGTGCGCAAACGACCATTCCATTGGATAAGGATGTTGCTGAGAGCGTTGAAAAACTCATTGATGCGTTAGAGGATTTGGATGATGTGCAAGCCGTTTATAGCAATGTAGAATGGCCAGAACTCGATATGGAATCCATGGGCTCATGACCATTATTCTAGGGATTGATCCAGGCTCACGCATTACAGGCTATGGCCTTATCAGGGAGTCGAACCGTCAATTGCAATATATCGATAGCGGGTGCATTCGAACGACAAATGGTGAGTTAAGCGTCAGGCTATTGGAGATATTTAATGGCATTTGCCAGTTAATGGAAAAATTCAGTCCCAACGAAGTAGCCATTGAAGAAGTGTTCATGCATGAAAATCCCAGTTCTGCTTTAAAATTAGGGCATGCGCGCGGCGTTGCCATGGTGGCTTGTGCGTCGCATCGGGTCAAGGTCAGTGAATATTCTGCTCGTGAAGTGAAATTATCATTGGTCGGCTATGGCGCGGCTCAAAAAGAACAAGTGAAACACATGGTGGTGAATATATTGATGTTAAACAGTGCGCCGCAAAGCGATGCGGCGGATGCATTAGGCATCGCCATTTGCCATAGTCACATGCGAAATAGCGTGATAGGCCCACGGCGTACAACACGGAGACGGGTTCGATGATTGGTTGGTTAAGCGGTCGGGTGGCGGACAGGCATCAGCTAGGAAAATTGGTGTTGGACGTCAACGGTGTGGGCTATGACGTGGAAACGTCCTTGCCGACATTTTTTCAAGTGGAAACACAAACGGGTGCGGTTGAATTGCACATTCATACCGTTGTGCGCGAAGATGCGTTGCTGCTGTATGGGTTTATTGACCGGCAGGAACGTGCATTGTTTCGAGCGCTCATCAAAGTGAATGGCGTGGGGCCGAAGATGGCCATTGCGATTCTCTCCAGCATTAGTCCGAATGCGTTTATTCAGTGCATTGATCAACAAGATACGGCGTTGCTCACCAAGCTCCCGGGCATTGGTAAAAAAACAGCTGAGCGGTTGGTGGTTGAAATGAAGGATAGTATTCAACAATTACCTTATGCTGAAAAATGGAGTGGGCCGATTGCCGCCAACATGAGCCAACAGGATNNTATAAGCGTCAAGAAGCCACGAAAGTCGTGAATAAAATAGACGATGGTCAAATGACTTGTGAGCAATTGATACGCCAGGCATTGCAGATTTTGGCCGGTCGGTGAGGGTCAATGGGGGATGGGCGGAGGTCAAAACAATCCATTCAAGTTTAAGTTTAGTGGGTCGATATATGCAGTAAGGTTATGGTATTGATAGGGAAGACTCGTCGATGAAAGCGCTCAACGAAACAACGACTAAACTGGATTTTTTAGCAAGAAAAATGGCACTTCAAAAAGCATTTACCGATAGCGCATTTCGAGTAGGGACCAGTTTATTTCGATTGGGACTCATTCCTAGTAATGTGTCCGATCATCTGCCAATCGACATTCATGCTGAAATAAATAACGAAGAGCATCAAATACTCAGCTGGAATATGCTGTCAGATGAGCATTTATTTAATAATTTTATGAATATATCGGGTATTGAAACGATACACGATGCAATGCATGATATCCTGGGCGATAATAACATTTATAAAAAAAAGCATATGGAGTATCATTTTTTTGCGGAACTGTCTCAGTTTCTGTATGAAAAAAAGAACAATGATCAGAGAACCATCACCATTGACGAACATGTTCTGAAGGCATTTTGTAATGTGGACTTGCACGGTACGCGTATTTTAGGACGATCACCTACCGATGAGCAGAAAAAAGAAGTGGTTTTGGCTCGAGAAGCTTTTTTAGCGTTATATTCCACCGAGAATAAGATCATGTCCCATGAGGTGAGGCCAAGCATTCGCCATGCATTGGAAATGATTTATCATATAAAAGATGGTGCGTTGCCATGGGATAAACGATTGGAATATTTAAAAAGTAATAAAAAATTACTCGGTAATATCTTAGGCAAGGAGCTGTTGATGTTTCAAGAGGTCACAAAACCAGGTGATCTGGTCGCTTTATTGAATCCTTCGGATGAACACCACATCAAAATGGTGTGTCACAATTCAAACCCAAACGGTATTTCTAAAGACAATTGCGTCTTAATGTATGATGAGAGGCGATATGAACTCATAGGGGATCCAACGACAGGTGATATTCATAAAAAACCTTATATTTTTGCGTTATTAAGGGATAAAAAAAACAACCAGTCATTTATCGCAGCATCAAAGAATCATCCCGGAGGGAATACAGATTGTCGACAACAATATTTGGATTTGGTATCAAAAATGAGGACTGAATGCAACGATCCTGGGATTTGTTACATGATTGCGGGTGATTATAACCATACAGCACATCAGTTTAATCTCATATCAAACAAAGCAGAAGCCACCGATCGGTTGGCCACGATGTTTTATCCAGACAAGGGAAGCATGGCTGGTAATGACTATGGAAATTTAAACCATGGGATTGATGGGGTCATGAGCAACCTGTCGGATGAAAAAATACACGTGAGCGTTGCGGAACCGTTAATGACATCAAAGCCTGCTGATCCAATGCCTTATGCAATCCATTTTTATTCTAAGGATACATTGGAGTATCAAGCGGGGCCCTTGAATACAAAAATCATATTCGATTCACAGGACAGTCCTGTTGTGTCAACGCTTGAAGTCAATGACGCTGAGCGTACAAGTCCTGTTTCGATTGCATGGTAGCATATGTTATAACCCACACTGAAGGATACCCACGATGAGCACGATATGTTTAAAAGACAAAGAAATGGCTATTTATGGTGAATTACCCAATATTGGAGCACAAGCACCCTCGTTTATTTTATCGGATGAAGATCTTAATCTGGTGATACTGGATGACTTTAAAAATCAGCCGTTGCTCATTAATATTTACCCCAGTATTGACACCACCGTATGTTTTGAATCAGTTGTAACGTTTAACCAGCAGTTGAGAGATAAAAAGGTTGCCGTCATTTGTGTTTCGATGGACTTGCCATTTGCAATAAAGCGTATCCACCAACAAGGGGCCTTAGAACAGGTGACGATATTGTCTGACTTTAGAAATCGAGACTTTGGTAACCTCTATGGTGTCACCATTGCGAATGGGCCATTGGCTGGATTATTGGCTAGAGCCGTCATTGTCTTAGACGCCCATCATAAGGTGGTTTATCGAGAATTGGTCAAAGACATCTCTAATCCACCCAATTACAAGGCTGCCATTGCGTCGTTGCACCTGACTTGAAACGCTCGACTATAACAAAAATCAAATGTTTGTCATAGTCGAGTGTATCGGAAAAAACACCTTCACAATCAACCCCTTGCCTGTACTTGGCGATTCAAGCACNNGAGCACGCGGAAAAAGCGTTCGAAGACTCGATCCTGTAGTTCTGCAGGAATGCCCGGCCCATTGTCCTCGACGGATAGCACCAATGCTTGTTGTTCGAGATAAACGCGTACGACCACGCGGCCATTTTCGTTTGAATAACGAATTGCGTTGTCCACTAAATTACGAATTAAAATACCAATAGCCGTGGCATTTCCAAAAAAATTAGGCGTGTCGTCATGCGACTCAAATTCCAATTCCATTTGTTTCTCGATCGCCGCAGGTGCAAGCATGGCCAATATTTCTCGTGCAATTTTGCTTAAGTTAATCGCATCCAGATCATTGATGCTGGCCGCCTCCGGCACGAGCTTGCTCATGATTAGCAACTGTTGTACAATATGAGTGCTTCGGTTCACGCTGCCAATGAGTTTGAGCAGCGCTACGTTTTTATCTTCAATATTATTGCTGTTGAGCGCCACTTGCGCTTGCGTTTTAATCGCAGCAAGAGGCGTGCGTAACTCGTGCGCGGCATCGGCCGTAAAGCGCGTTTCGCGCTCAAAGCCTTCTTTTAAACGGAAAAATAATTTGTTCAGCTCATCAATGAGCGGTCTGATTTCATCGGGTACTTCCGTCAGATTGACTTGTTCCAAATGGCTTGGGGCTCGGTTTGCCACTTCATCCGCGACCGTGTCAAGGCTTTTTAACCCGCGCCCAATGATGATCCAGATGAGCAAGCCTGACAATGGAAACGTTAATAGCATGATGTAAATATCGTCTTGTGAAATGCGTTGGCTTAACTCGTTACGGGCATCGTTGCGTTCAGCCACCACCGTTCGTATGCCAGCTTTCGGGTTGTAGGATGTAAAGACACGCCATTTTTGTTGGTCAACCACGTTGTTGCTAAATCCATCGGTATCGGCATTTAAGGGGATTTTAGGCGCACTGATCGAGTGTAATAATAGTTTGCCACCGTCCGACCACACTTGGAAATTGAATTTATCCAGATAATACTCAGGCGGTTGCTCGGACAGGTGGGGCCTTGGGTAGGCGATTTCTATTTTTCGAGGAATGTTTTCCAAGTCTTTTTGAATTTTGGCCAGTGGCCGCGCGCTTAAATCATCGCCCAATAATGCTTGATAAGAGAGGGCGGAAACAGCCATCAATGTATCTAAGTGCTCTTGGATGTCTTTTTGATCGAGGTAATAGTTACCAATGGCCGTGAGGGATGTGGTGATCGAAATGGCCAGCAGCAGGTTAGTCGTTAAAAATTTTCGTATGGAGGATTTCACGCTTTGTCTTTCTTTTCAGCCATATACCCAACACCGCGTATGGTTCGGATAAAGGTCGCATTGAGTTTTTTACGTAAATTATGAATGTGGACCTCCAGCGTATTGCTATCCACGTCATCGTCCCAGCCATAAATGCTTTGCATTAATTGGTCACGTGACAACACTTGGCCGTTATTTTCTAATAATTTTTGCAACAGGGAAAATTCACGGCGCGGCACATTAATGGGAATATCATCCATCAAAACAGAATGCGCGGCGGGATCAAGCGTGATGTTTCGGTATTGCAATACACTGTCAGCACGGCCTTGTGATCGCCTGACGAGAGCCCGAATTCTGGCGCTCAGTTCATTTAAGTCAAAGGGTTTTGTGATGTAGTCATCGGCGCCATTGTCCAAGCCTTTGATTCGGTCTTGCACCGATTCTCGCGCCGTTAAGATAATCACAGGCGTTGTGTTGTGATCATGACGAATGCTTTGCAATAGGTTCATGCCCGATAACTTGGGCAAGCCTAAATCGAGAATAATGAGCTCGAATGATTCGGTTTTAATGACAGCGCGCGCCGTTTCCCCATCTTTTAGCCAGTCCACCAGATAACCAACTTGAGTGAGGCCTGTTTTGACGGCATCGCCGAGGAGTTCATCGTCTTCAACCAATAGCACGCGCATGTCGGTTCCTTAGTGGGGTTCTTCAGCCGGTTGTTCGATTGCATGCCGGGTCAAATACATGGCTTGGATAAAGACAAAAACCAGCATAAACCCCACGCCGCCAATGAGTTTAAAGTTAACCCAAACATCCGTGTCAAAATGATAGGCCACGTAAATGTTGAGGCCGCCCATTAAGATGAAATAAAAGGCCCACGCCAGGTTTAACCGACGCCATATTTTATTGGGCAATTGGACGTTTCCATCCATCATTTTTTGAATGAGCGGTTTTTTTCCAATAAAGGTGGAGGTGATAAACGCAATGGCGGATAACCAGTAAATGCCTGTTGGTTTCCATTTAATAAACCAAGGGTTATGAAAGAACAACGTGGCACCGCCTAGCACCAATATCAAGCCCAAACTGACCAAGTGCATGCGCTCATATCGCTGGTGTTTGATTCGATACACAAGCACTTGCAATAACGACGCACCCATCGCAACAGCTGTTGCGGTGTAGATGCCAAAAAACTTATAGCAAATAAAGAAAAGAAGAATGGGAAAAAAATCAAAAAGTAGTTTCATTGGGGGTGGACTATTGTTTTTAGGAATACCTTGAGTATAACACAGGATTGGCCGTCTGGATCGTGCTCCATCGAGTGTCTTTGTGATCGCAAAAATCGTGATATGTGCTACAATAAAACATTATGAAT
>DNVL01000277.1 GCA_003507515.1 Legionella sp. | reverse complement strand
GGCAAAAATATGAGGCACATTCGTACGCATTTGATTATCAACGGCGATAAACCCACGGGCATCAACCGTTACACCCGCTTTTTCCGCAGCGATATTGCCGCCATTTGGCCGGCGACCCACAGCCACCAAGACTTGTTGAAAACACATCGGCTTATCGGTTGCATGCTGACCTTCCATAGAGACATAAATGCCGTCTTGTTTGGCATCCATCGCGGTCACTTTGGTTTTGAGTAAAAAATGAATGCCTTTTTTAACCATGCGTTTTTGCAAAACATTCACTAAATCAGTGTCGGCACCTGGGATCAACTGATCCATAAATTCAACGACCGTCACATCAACCCCTAAAGCAGAATACACCGTTGCCATTTCAAGCCCGATGATACCACCCCCCAATACCAATAGATTGCCTTTTATATCCGCCAACTCAAGTGCACCGGTTGAACTAAATATTCTGGGGTCTTCAGGAATAAAGGGCAAGCTGACCGATTCACTGCCGACCGCAATAATGGCATGTGTAAAGTCAACCGTTACCAGGCCTTCTTTCCCCTGGACTTGGAGTTGGTGTGATCCGGTAAACGTGGCCTCGCCCGTGACAACCTCCACTTTGCGCTGTTTCGCCAACGCGTTCAATCCACCGGTTAACTTACTGACCACTGAATTTTTCCATGCCCGCATTTTTGTGTTGTCGAGCACAGGCTTAGAAAACGCCACACCCTGACTCGCCATTTCATGCGTTTCATCCAGTACTTTGGCAATGTGCAACAGCGCTTTGGATGGAATACAGCCTACGTTTAAACACACGCCACCCAATGTAGGAAAACGCTCAATCAATACAACGTGCTTGCCTAAATCAGCTGCACGAAAAGCGGCGGTATAACCCCCAGGACCACTTCCTATCACAACCACATCTGCTGTCATTTGTTTTGTCATGTTAAACATCCCAAGCTATAATAAAATTCGTCGAATATCGCTTAATGCATCACCCACATAACGCGAAAACCGTGCAGCCTCTGCACCATCAATCACGCGATGATCATAAGACAGCGACAGCGGTAACATGAGGCGTGGAACAAATACGCCCCCTTCATACACAGGCTTCATGCTCGCACGTGATAGCCCTAGAATGGCCACTTCAGGGCTATTCACAATGGGCGTAAAGGCGGTCCCACCAATGCCGCCAAGGCTCGATATGGTAAAACATCCCCCATTCATATCCGTCGGCATCAATCCTTTTTCCCGCGCTTTGGTGCTTAAACGGGCCATTTCTTTCGCAATATCTCCAACCGATAAGCGATTGACATCCTTAATAACCGGCACCACCAACCCATTGGGTGTTTCAACGGCAATGCCGATATTGCAATAATGTTTATAAATTAACTGTTGCCCGCTTGCGTCCAATGAGGCGTTAAATTGTGGGAATACGGTTAAAGCCTTGCTCACCACCTTGCAAACAAACGCCAGAATAGTGAGTTTAAACCCATCACGCGTCGCGTGCTCTGCTTGTGATTGTCTAAAGGCTTCCAATGCCGTAATGTCTGCTTCATCAAACTGGGTCACATGCGGAATCGCAACCCATGCACGGTGCACATTGACACCGGTCAGTCGTTTGATTTTAGACAAGGGCTTTACTTCAACGGCGCCAAACTGGCTAAAATCAATGGCTGGCGCGGTTGGCATGGAAAATCCAGCGGCACTGGCCGGTTGTGCGAGTTTGTTTTTAACAAACAATTCCACATCCTCTTTGCTCACCCTCGATTTTCGCGCACTGCCGTGAACATCGGCGAGATTTACACCCAACGCGTGTGCCAAGCGCCTCACAGCAGGACCCGCTGAAATGAGGGTGTTGCTTGCAGGCGCAGGTAACGGCTGAAGAGATGGAGATACCACCGCTGGAGGCTCAACAAGCGCTGGCGCTTTAATTTCGGGTGCTGCTTTAGGTGACACGTCTGGTGCTGATGCGGTCAACGGCGCCGGCGCCAGTGATTCATCGGCGTTTGCCACTAGCATCAAAATAACATCGCCTTCAGAGACTTTATCCCCTACTTTCATTGAAATGGACTGCACAACACCCGCAGTGGGAGATGGGATCTCCATGCTGGCTTTGTCAGATTCCAGTGTCACCAAAGACGTATCTTGGGTGATGGTGTCGCCAACCTTTACCAAGATTTCAATGACATCTACACCCATCGCCCCACCGATATCCGGGACTTTAATTGCTGATTCAACTGCCATATTCATTCCTTTTGCTTAAATATTAGGATCTAATGTGTCACAGGATCTAATTTTTCAGAATCAATGCCATAGCGTTTCATCGCGTCACACACCAGCGATTTGGGCACTTCTTTCTGTTCAGCCAGTGCTTGCAAGGCCGCCACGACGATAAATTTAGCGTCCACTTCAAAGAAGTGCCTTAGTTTTGCACGGGTGTCACTGCGACCATATCCATCGGTGCCTAAGGTAATGTAAGGCGCTTCAATAAACGGTCGGATTTGGTCCGCATGCAAACGCATGTAATCTGTGGCTGCGATAACAGGACCCTTACGGCCCGCAAGCTGCTCACTCACATAACTCACACGTGGGACATCTTCAGGATGCATGCGATTATGCCGCTCAACCGACAAGCCATCTCGGCGCAACTCAGTAAAGCTCGTGACGCTCCAAAGGTCTGCAGACACGGAATAATCGTCCTGTAGTAGTCGGGCTGCCTCGATCACTTCACGTAAAATGGTCCCGCTTCCAAACAGTTGCACATGATGCTTCAATGGGCTCGTGCACGTTTGCAATGGATACATGCCTTTGATAATCCCAGATTCAACGCCTACGGGCATGTCCGGATGCGTGTAATTTTCATTCATCACCGTGATGTAATAAAACACGCTTTCTTGTTCAGCATACATGCGTCTCAAACCATCTTGAATGATCACCGCCAATTCATAAGCATAGGTTGGATCATAAGCCACACAATTGGGAATGGTGGACGCCATCACGTGGCTATGTCCATCTTGGTGTTGCAGGCCTTCGCCAGCCAATGTGGTGCGCCCCGCTGTTCCACCCAATAAAAAGCCGCGTGCTTGCATATCACCCGCAGCCCAGGCCAAGTCACCAATGCGCTGAAACCCAAACATCGAATAATAAATATAAAATGGAATCATCACGAGCTTATTCGAGCTGTAAGAGGTGGCCGCAGCCATCCACGAACAAAACGCACCGGCTTCATTGATGCCTTCTTCTAGCATTTGACCATCGCGCGCTTCGTGATAATGCATCAACTGTCCATGATCAACCGGGGTATACAACTGCCCCAGTGGGGAATAAATGCCAATTTGTCGGAACAGCCCTTCCATGCCGAAAGTGCGGCACTCATCTGGCACAATCGGAACAATGCGCGCTCCAATGGCTTTGTCTTTCAGCAAGACAGACAAAATGCGTACAAAGGCCATGGTCGTTGAAATTTCACGATCGCCTGTGCTTTTTAAAATACTTGAAAAAGCAGATAAAGCAGGTACCGCCAACGATTCCACTTCTGAACTGCGTGCGGGCAAATAACCGCCGAGTGCCTCGCGTTGTTTTTGAAGATAGATCATTTCAGGGCTATTATCAGCCGGTCTGTAAAAAGGAATATCGGCAATCACGTCATCATTCACGGGAATGCTAAAGCGATCCCGAAACGCACGCAATTGATCAAGCGTCATTTTCTTTTGTTGGTGGGTGATGTTCATGCCTTCACCGGCAGCCCCCATGCCATAGCCTTTAACGGTTTTGGCAAGAATGACCGTTGGACTGCCGGTATGGGACACAGCGGCGGCATACGCTGCAAATACCTTTTGCGCATCATGACCACCACGATTCAAACGCCAGACCTCATCATCCGACAAATGTTCCACCATTTTTTTCAATTCAGGCGAGGCGCCGAAAAAATGTTCGCGCACAAAAGCCCCGTCATTGGCTTTATAACTTTGGTAATCACCATCGACACATTCCTGCATGCGTTGCTGCAAGATGCCGTCCTGGTCTTCAGCAAAGAGGGGATCCCAACGCCCACCCCAGACCACTTTAATGACATTCCAACCAGCACCGCGAAAAACACCTTCCAATTCCTGAATGATTTTACCATTGCCCCTAACAGGCCCATCCAGGCGTTGCAGATTACAGTTCACCACAAAAATAAGGTTGTCGAGTTTTTCTCGCGCGGCAATGGACAGTGCGCCCAATGATTCGGGCTCATCCATTTCACCATCGCCAAGAAATGCCCAGACTTTCCGCCCGTCCGCTTGAATTAAGCTGCGGTTTTCCAAATACTTCATAAAACGCGCTTGATAAATGGCTTGCAAAGGCCCTAATCCCATGGATACCGTTGGAAATTGCCAAAAATCGCCCATCAACCATGGATGAGGATAGGACGACAATCCATCCACTTCGACTTCTTGCCTAAATTTATCCAGCTGTTGTTCGCTCAAGCGTCCTTCCAGAAAGGCGCGTGCATAAATGCCGGGCGAACAATGGCCTTGAATATACAACAGATCACCGCCGGATGCGCCATTGGGCCCTTTGAAAAAATGATTAAACCCTGTTTCATACAGCGTGGCAGCGGATGCATAGGATGCGATATGACCACCCAACTCCGGTGCATATTTTCCCGCACGTAATACCATGGCCACCGCATTCCAACGGATCAGTGCACTGATGCGTTGGGCCATGCCTTCATCCGGTGGCATTTGTTTTTCTTTATAGGTTTGAATGGTATTTCGATAGGGTGTATTCACCGAACTGCTCAATTGAATGCCAGCATTATTGGCATTATTGAGCAATGTTTGCAATAAAAAAGCCGCACGATCCGTGCCATCATGGGCAACAACAGCATTCAAAGCATCCAGCCATTCGCGGGTTTCTGTGGGGTCGATATCAATTATCGTATGATGGGTCATGCGCATGTTCCTCGTGTATCAGTAACTAAAATAGGGCTAACAAACGGGTGCCTTCTCGAGGCGTTTTGGTATTTTTCCTGAACAAGATTGAACGCAGGCCCGATAATCAACGGGGCATTCACACGTTGTTTTCCGGCATTGTAATGGATCACGGTAAGATTTCAACTCACGCACGGTGGCCGCCCCCTGAAGATTCTGCTGTAGCTTGTACTGGTTATAGTGCCTTAAGGCCTCATCCTTTGCCTGCGCTACACAAAGCTTGCAGCTATTACAGCACGTGCTGGTACACATGTTCAGGCGTTGCTGACAGGTCGTTTTGCATGCCCGCACAGCCTGCCAATGGGCATTGCTCATGCAACCCAACAGCAAGCACATGATGGCCACGCCACCGCATATCATCCGAAAAAAAGCGCTCATATCCACTCATCCATTCACATTAAAGCCAAGCCACGAGGGTGCACAAAGCGATCAGCACCAAAAAGAGAATGGTAGCATGCTCAACCAAACGCTCTGCGTGACGCATTGATTTTTTCTTCCGGTGCTCAAGGCTTAATGCCGCAAGACCACAGTGGCTGAGCAGCTGGTCATTCTGGCGAGGCTTTGATAAAAATTGCTGGCGATACACGCTAAAACCGGCCTGAAAGCTGCCCACCAGCAAATAAAGCAACGCGGTGATGCGTGCGGGAATCCAATCAAGCATCTGCGTTAAAACAGACGCTTCACGATGAACCGCTGGCAAGCCTTGTGAAACCGAAATCAACCGATATGCCACGATCCCTAAGGGACCTGCAACCAGGTACCAAAACAACACCGCAAACAGTTGGCCATTGACCTCTGCCAAATAGGCTCCCAGATCGTCATCTGTTAAATGCGCTACGGCCTTTTCATGAACGGGATAAAAGGGGTTCACAGGTCCTAAGCAATAATAAAAAACGCCTAAGCTAAACAACAACCCCAGCACCCCGAACAATAAGTGATCAACCCAGTGCCAAACCAACATCACGCCTAGCCAGATGGGCAGAACGATCAACGCCAAAACCACCCAGGGCGACAGGCTGAAAGAAAAACGCCCTCCATAAGCTATAAACCAATGAAACCGTGGATGCAAACGGATGTGAACCCAAAATCGCTCACTCAATAAGCAAAGAACAATGACAAATAACGCCATGGGTACTAATCCTTACGCATTTTATCAGACAAAGACATAGGCGTTGGGTATTTTAACACCACCAGATACGATGACACGATAAACGTCAAAATGGTGGTCGCTTGAATGAGATTGGACGCCGTATCAGAAATCAGTTTAGTGCTCAAGGCAATGCTTGCCACCAACAGTGAAAACTCGCTGGCTTGACCTAAGCGAAATCCCACCTCTTTGGAGACTCCCTTTTTTTCGCCTGAGCGTGTAAATAGCAGGTAAAAACACAAGGGCTTGATCACCAACATGAGCGCTGCCAATAGAAAGGCCGGAATCACCACCTGCGCGGCATAGCCTAAATTAAACGTAGCCCCGACCGAGAAGAAAAACATCACCAAGAAGAAATCGCGCAGCGGCTTCAAACTCTCCGCAATAAACAACGAAATCGGGCTAGATGCCAAGGCAACGCCGGCAACAAACGCGCCAATGTCTTCAGACAAACCAAACTTGCGTGCCATCATCGACATGCCCAAACACCACCCAATGGACAGCAAAAACACATATTCCTGGGTGCGGTCAAATCGCGCCAATAGTTTAACCAAAACATACCGTTCCACGGCAAACGCCAGCAGAATCAACGTTGGGAGGGCCACGCCAACCAGCAAGAGATCATGCCAATTGAATCCGACACTTTGTTTTGCGCCATTGATTAAAATTAACACTATAATGGCGATAATATCTTGCATCAATAATACGCTTATCATCAACTCGCCGGTATGTTGATGATGAAGAATCGTGGTGGGGAGTAGTTTTAAGCCAATGATCGTGCTGGAAAACATCATCGCCGCCCCGAGCACCCATGATTCGGTGTTGGTCAAACCAAACCAACGGCCAATCAGATACGCGATGATGGCAAATAGCAAGGAACTAAACAAGGCAATCCATGTCACTTTTTTTAGCATATGGATTAAATTTTGCGGCTGCAAGTGCAAGCCCAATAGAAAAAGCAAAAAGAGAATGCCCACATCCCCCACTTGCTGTATGGCGGTTAAATCGGAGACCCACCTCAATCCCCAGGGGCCGAGCGCTACACCTAATAAAATATAGGCGACCAATAATGATTGCTTGGTATACAGCACCAGGGTTGAAAAAACAGCCGCTCCGGCAAAAATCAGAAAAATCGTGTAAAAAACCGCGTTCTCATGCATAACCCTTTGTCCCCAAATCCGATGACTGTACGCGCTGTAGTATAACATAAATGTAGTGAATGACGAACCCAACTGCGCGCACAGAATATTTTTAAACGATGATTTCCCCATCCCAAAAATTGCCCCCCTGACGTTTTAATTTGCGGGCGCTGCTACCCGTTAATAAAAATCGTGTCTGTTGATTTTCAATCAGTCGATGCACTTCGTTTAAGAGTTCAGGGAACATTAAAATACTCTTTAATTTAAAGTGTTAGCTTAAATTATAGCATGAAATATAAACCATGACTTTAAATTTAGGACCTACGACTAACCTGCACGCCAGCGCAAAAACCGAAGAAAACCACGCATTCGCGACAGATCAGCATAATCACTGAACACCGCATCCACTCCCCAATCAAACAGCTTGGCCGCCTGTCGCCGCCGATTCACGGTATAAACACACACGGCATAGCCCTGTTGCTTTATTTCATCAATCCGTTCACGCGTGGCAAATCGATGGCCCAAATGAACGGAATAGCATTGCAATTCACGCGCCAACCCCAGCCAATTGTCCTGCCATTGCTCAAGTAGCAAGCCTATGGGCATTTCGGGTGAGAACGTGCGGCATAATCGCAATGCCTCGACATTAAAGCTTGAAATTAAGGGCCGGGCTTTCCCTTCTGGCCAATAGCGATTGATTTGAGTGAGCACCGCAACGGTCGTTTGTTCAGCAAATCCTGGGTAGGGCTTTATTTCAATGTTGGCCTGCACATTGGATTCAGCCAACCATGCCAAAGTTTCCCGCAACGTTGGTACTTTTTCCCCTGAAAATTGCCTGGAAAACCAATGGCCCGCATCCAAGGATTGAATATATTCGGACGTAGCCAGCCCGAATTCCCCCGGCGCCTTTGTCGTACGCTTTAACGTTTCATCATGAAAGATGAACGGCTCGCCATCTGCACTCAGCATCACGTCAAATTCAATAAACCCACACCCTAATGCCTGGGCTTTCTTGAAAGACGCCAACGTGTTTTCAGGCGCAAAGGCAGCGGCCCCTCGATGCCCTATCACTTGGTGCTTCACAAACACATCATGCTCCCTGTTGACGGTTTGATGCAACTTGCACCAAAGCGGTCATGACAAGCTCTTGGCTCACGGTTAACGCCGGCGCCGCCCGCACAGCCATGGCACTCATCATCCCCACGGGCTTCGGTTCGGGAGGCTCGCCACCTTCTACAAACACCAGCTGATTCAGTGTGTATTGTTGACCGGCGTAGACTTTATTGATGCGAACCAACTCATCGCGCGCTTGCTGATACAGACGCTCACGCAAGGTGGTACGCACCTGCTGCATTTCCTCTAAACTGGGCGTGAACTCAATCGATCCAACCGAATAAACCGCGCCCGGCTTGCTAACCGCTTTTGCATGATCATATACCTGGGTCAAACCACTTTGTGCAACGCGCGCTTGGGCAGATACCGATAGTTTCTCAAGCCCCGAGCTATCTTGCGATCGGTCAAATTGCGTCAAATGCCACTCGCCTACGGAAATTTTGGATAATTTATCCATGATGTCCGCACGTGCTTTCACCAAATCAGCATTGCCAAGCGTCGCATTCAGATTCACGGTTAAAAGTGCCGTTTGCGTACTGACCCACTGCTTGGACGTCACTTGAAAATTCACTGTGTCCAGCGGCAATGGGCGCGCCGCATGTGCCAGCGTCGTCAAGACTAGGCATGCCATGATGTTGATTATTTTGTTCATCGTTACTCCCGTTGAGGTTGTCATTCCGTGTGTAAATCATATACCAATATACCCCATTCTCAATTTTAAACCACTATTGCTAACAGCCTACGTCAGGGTTGTCCCATTAAAAATGGTTTTAGTTTGATCACGGTTGCTGAATTTTATCACCGCACTGCTCCCTTCTCCCAAAAATGGGAGAAGGTGCCCAAAGGGCGGATGAGGGTTTTATCAAGTGGCACAATTTTTGCGCCATCGAGCGCCTCTTCCAGAGGTTTACACTAGAACGTGCTAACTGAAAACACCCTCATCCGTCGCTGCGCGCCACCTTCTCCCAAAGGGGAGAAGGGATCACTCGTTATTTAAATGGGACAGCCCTGCAGCCTACGTCTCGACTTTAGCCTCAGGGTAAATGGATCTCGAACGAACAAATCAGAAGTAAAAAGAGCCGAAAATAATAAATCTAACCAAAATGATCTATTATTTGACACATAAGGCATGTGCATATATAATCCATATGTGTGAATAATCCATTGGAGAGCACCATGCCTAAAAAAGATGAATCTAAAGCTGTCGGCGAAAACACGCCAACACTCCACTCTCTTAATCAAAAAATGACTAAGCTAAATAAAAAAAAGCCCATTACTATAGATGATTTAAATAGTATTATCACTGGGCTGCAAAAACTAAATCCCTTAGGAGAGGACAATGCGGCGAATCATAGCAAGATGAAAGAAGGCCGCACAAAACTATACAATCAAGTAACAACATTAGCGAATAGCCATGGTCTTTTGATCACATTGACCAACAGCCAAAAAACAGATTTAAAAGAGGTAGGTGTTGATATCCCACCCACTTGGCTAGAAACATTGTCCAGCCAGGGAGATTATTATGCGGGTATTTTCAGTACGGCTGCAAGCAGTATTGGAAGCAATGTCGGAACTCTGGTCAACAATGCGGGCACGCTAGCCCAATCAACAACAACATCTGCAAGCGCTTTGTTGACGGATGCAGCAACCGCTGCTCAGCAACATACGAATGACTTAATTGCACATGCCGAAAAATTTACAAACAGTGTAAGCGGCATAACCAACAAGACGCTCAAAAGTGCTGCACAGTCAAGCAAAGAGACTGCTGTCGCTGCGTTGGCAGGGATTAGTAGCGCTGCAAACGGGGTGACCAATGCAACGAACGACACATTAAAATATGCCCGTGAGTTAACCACCACGGCGAAAACAGCCGTCACTGTACAAGCACTGAATACCACACTTAACGTTGGTGCGTTCATACTGCTAAAGTTAAATGATCTAACGGTCACTGCCAATGAGGCAGCGGATGTGTTCAATTCTTTATTCAATTATAAGCGTAGTTCAGTCGAGCTTGATGCAGTCTCTGAAAGACGGGACCTTAACAGCGCTTCGGTACCATTAGCGCAACAGCCCGCGGATACTGTGAGCCCTGATGC
>DNVL01000035.1 GCA_003507515.1 Legionella sp. | reverse complement strand
GACCGTCATTCGTGCGCTCCATCAGAGGGGTGTGCTGACGTCAGGCATGCTCTTGCTCCTTCTGGATGCACGCAACGCGTCTGAACCTCTCATGAGTATTCTTAACATGTTACCTAGGCGAGCGCGGGTGGGGGATTTCTTCGTCGCACTTTTAACAGCGCATGCAGGCGAGGATGTAGCGGCCTTGTTGTATCACCTGCCTTCCAGTTGTGTGCCGAACACGGTCAGTCTTAAGGCGTTTATTGGTCAATCGAAAGAAAACCGGACGTATTGTATGCCGATTATCGAGCGTTTAGCGAGTATTGATAAACGGATATTGACCAATCATTTTTTGACGTCTTTTTTTCAAACGATGGATACAAATGAAAATTTTCAAACGTGGAACTCTAATCTTCATGTATTGCGTCGTATCAATCAATTGCATAAAGACAATGCGTTGGCTGTGTGTGCTTATCCAAGACATCATTCTGCAAAAAAAGCAAAAAAAAATGCTATGATGTCTGATGATAGAACATGCAATCAGCAATTGTTTGTCATATTGAAATGCTTGATGGGTATTCAACATACGGAACATACCCGCCTTACCCTCTTTAGAAAAACACCATTCTGTTCGATTACTCAGAAAACGTTGGCCTGGGTGATGAAATATCGAGATCCAATTCATCTGGCGAATCAGTTAAGCGCTTGGCGTTCGAATCAAAACAGACGATTAACGGCGCCTTTGACGCCATATGACTTAATGACGTTATTAAATCCCACGCCTATCATTGAAGAGGAGCGTGAGGATCAAGACGTCGAGGACTCCCCTTCGTCATGCAATGCCATCATGGGTTAGCGAACACAATGCCCAGCACAACCTCTCGCTGTTCGCTTAGCAGCACGTTAAACGTACGGCAAGCCGCACCAATGGACATGTTTTCAATGCCAATGCCTAGGTTTGCCAAGTATTGAACCAGCGGCATTGGAAGCTGAATGGCGCCTTTCGTGTGCCCGATGAGGATGACTTCAGGCTTTTGTGCCAGCATAGGGGTGAGGGATTCTTCATTTAAATCAAATACGGAATGGATAGCCCAGGGTGAGATGATGTCACACCGACTGATGATGAGATTCGCTGAATAGGACGTATGATTGAGGGTGATTTGTGTGTCGCTGTACGATTGAATCGTGTGTAGGCTGCGAGGTTCCCGATTGATTTGCATAGTCTTTGGCGGTCCAATAATTTATACTTCTAGTATTGTATCACAGGGGTGAATGCCATGAGTCAATTTCCACGTATTGCGCGTCTTCCGCCATATGTTTTTAATACTTTAACCCAACTGAAATCAGAAGCGCGTGCGCGCGGTGAAGACATCATTGATTTTGGAATGGGGAATCCCGATCAGCCGACGCCTTCGCATATTGTCGATAAATTGATTGAAACCGCACAACGCCCAGATACCCATCGGTATTCTATGTCGAAAGGGATCCCGCGTTTGCGGCGTGCCATGGCTTCGTGGTATCAGCGCCACTATCAAGTGACCTTGGATCCTGATCAACAGATTGTCACAACCATTGGTTCAAAGGAAGGATTGGCGCATTTGGCGTTGGCCATTTCAGGGCCAGGAGACACCGTGTTGGTCCCTGATCCCGCGTATCCCATTCATGTGTATGGTTTTGTTATTGCGGGGGCTAATGTGAAACAAGTGCCTTTAATTGATGAGGCGCAATTTTTGCAGGCAATAGAAGAAGCGATTGCCGTTACATGGCCCAAGCCGAAAGCGTTGGTGATAAGCTTTCCAGCCAACCCCAGTACACACTGTGTTGAGTACTCCTTTTTTGAGAAAATAGTCGCGTTGGCTAAACACCATGGCATTTGGGTGATTCATGATCTGGCGTATGCAGACATCGTATTTGATGGGTATAAAGCGCCTTCCATATTGCAAGTGCCGGGTGCAATTGATATTGCCATTGAAACCTATTCATTGTCTAAGTCATATAACATGCCAGGCTGGCGGGTTGGTTTTGCCTGTGGGAATGAAGCGCTGGTCTCGGCATTGACGCGCATCAAATCTTATTTGGATTATGGCACGTTTACGCCTATCCAAGTGGCCGCTATTACGGCCCTTGAAGGCCCGGATGATTGTGTGCATGACATTCGAGATTTATATGAGAAGCGGCGCAATGTCTTGTGTGATGGATTAAACGATATCGGTTGGCCTGTAGAGCGGCCGAAGGCAACCATGTTTCTTTGGGCGCCTATTCCATCGTTTTATCGTCAGATGGGGTCGATGGAATTTAGCAAGCATTTGTTAAACGAAGCGCAGGTTGCGGTATCGCCTGGCATTGGGTTTGGGCCACAAGGCGATGGGTTTGTGCGGTTTGGGCTGATTGAGAATAACCAACGCATTCGTCAGGCTTTGCGCAATCTAAAGTTGCTGTTTAAGCGAGACGGTTATTTGCAGGCCGGCTAAAATGGATATCATCATCAATGCGACCATTGACGCCGCACCAGAAGGCAGCGTGCCGATTCCTGCGCAGGGCAATTATTATCATCATCTGTTGGCGTGTTTAGGGTATCCCGTGGACGCGCCGCCCGTGGCTGATTTGTTACGCCGTTATCACGGATTG
Source organism: Legionella sp. (assembly GCA_003507515.1). Classification (GTDB taxonomy): domain Bacteria; phylum Pseudomonadota; class Gammaproteobacteria; order Legionellales; family Legionellaceae; genus DDPF01. The sequence goes on along the minus strand of DNVL01000035.1, from coordinate 3,632 downwards.
GATGGGACATGGCTTGTTGCGTCACCTATCCATTGGCAGGCCACGCACAATGACGCGATGATAGTGGCTTGTAACGCATCGCTGGATTTGTCGGATGAAGAATCACGGCATTGGTTTGATGCGTGGGCGGCATACTTGCCGCCTGATGAGTTTAATCTGCACTATCATGATGCATACACCTGGTTGATTCAACCGATGAAGCCGCATCCCATGCATGCACTGCCAGTGCACACGCTATTACACCAGCCCATGATGCAGCATTTGAAAGCATTGGATACCTCTTTATTTTGGTCAAGTTTGTTGACTGAAAATCAAATGCTATTCAGTTCGCATCCCTTAAATGATGCACGTAAAGACGCCTACCCCATCAATGGCGTATGGATTTGGGGTGCGGGTCAGTTAGCGGCGCCGGTATCGCGACCCATTGTGTGTGGGGATGAGGCGTCATGCCATCTTGCGCGGGTTGTCTCGACGCATGTGCGCCTGTATGCGCTCTCGCAGGCTTATTCTAAAAACACCATCGTCTTGTCCGTCACGGATGAACCGTTTAAAAACCATACGGCACGAAGGTATTGGAATAATCTAGCGTATATGAACAAGGCTTCGTGTAGATTCATCCGCTTTTGGAGATCATTGATTGAACATTAAACAACGAATCACGCCGGTTGTGTTGCCCTCATTTCCCGGAGTTTCACCCCTGTTGCAACGCATTTATGCAACACGTGACATACAGAATGAATCGCAATTAGATAAACGATTGCAAGCCCTCTTGCCCTTTAACACGCTGACGGATATTGATAAAGCGTGTGTGCGGTTAGAGCAGGCATTGCGGGCGCAACAACGTATTTTGGTTGTGGGTGATTTTGACGCTGATGGGGCCACATCGAGTGCGTTAGCGGTGGCGGCACTGCGTGCCATGGGTGCGCTACATGTGGATTTTTTAGTGCCCAATCGTTTTGAGTTTGGATACGGATTGACGCCAGGCATCATCAACGTGGCCAAGCAATGGCATCCTGATTTGATCATTACCGTCGACAATGGGATTGCTAGTATTGATGGGATCGATGCCGCCAATGAGGCAGGCATTGACGTTCTGGTGACAGATCATCATTTACCGGGCGACACCTTGCCGCAGGCTTGTGCCATTGTTAATCCCAATCAAGTGGGTTGTCTCTTCCCGAGTAAAGCGATTGCGGGGGTGGGCGTTATTTTTTATGTGATGCTCGGACTACGTCGGCATTTAATGGCAACCGATTGGTTTTCGCAACGCAACTGCGCCGCACCCAATATGGCGCAATTTCTTGATTTAGTCGCACTAGGCACGGTGGCAGATGTGGTGCCATTGGATCAAAACAACCGTATTCTCGTGCATCAAGGGCTGGAACGAATCCGTCAGGGGTTGTGTCGCCCAGGCATTCAAGCCTTGATCCAAATCGCGGGTCGGCAACGTGAGAAACTACGTGAGAGTGACCTAGGGTTTGCCATTGCTCCTCGATTAAATGCAGCCGGTCGGTTGGATGACATGTCACTGGGGATTGACTGCTTGTTAAGCGATAACATCGAGGCGGCCTCTGAATTGGCAGGTCAATTGGACGCATTAAACGTGGAGCGACGTCAAATTGAATCAGAGATGAGCGAGCAGGCCATGCTGGCCTTAAGTAAATTTAGCATCAATGCAACCGAACCGTCGATGCCGGTTGCGTTGTGCTTAATGGATAAAACATGGCATCAAGGCGTCATTGGTATCCTCGCCGGTCGTTTAAAGGAACGGTATCACCGTCCCGTTATTGCATTTGCTAAAGCCGATGAAACCGAGATAAAAGGGTCGGCCCGCTCCATTCCAGGATTGAATATTCGAGACGTTTTAGCAACGATTGATACAGAAAACCCAGGCTTGATTAAGAAATTTGGTGGGCACGCCATGGCGGCAGGATTGGCACTGCATCCCAACGCCTTTGCCACGTTTCAGGCGGCTTTGGTCGCTGAGGTCAGTAAACACCTGGATGAATCACAATGCAAAGGCATGCTCTTGAGTGATGGTTCGCTACCGCCTGAGGCGTTGAGTTTGAATGTAGCGACGCAGTTGCAACGTGCCGGCCCCTGGGGGCCGCTGTTTCCAGAGCCTTTGTTTGATGACACGTTTGAAATCCTTGAGCAACGCATTGTCGGGAAAAATCATTTGAAATTAACATTGGTGCGTGCCTTCGGTGGAGAGCCATTGGATGCCATTGCCTTTAATATTGATTTGAATGCATGGCCAAATCACCGTGCGCGTTATCTTCGAGCGGCGTATAAGTTGGATATCAATGAATACAACGGTCGAACACGGCTGCAATTGCTGGTTTCTGCGATGGCTGCATTAAGCTGACACATTGTGCCTGCTTAATGGGCGATGAGGCTTAGGATATAGAGCAGTAGGAAGGGGCTTTTGCTGGCGAATTGGGTGGGATTTTGGATTCGAAAAGACTCAAGTTCCTTAAAGGACTGCTCGTTTGGGAACTGGTTTCCTCTAATATATCGATAGCATCCATTTGTGTGTCGATGGACTCTATGGACTTCTTCAGCCGCGCCTGATCAATGCCTGGGTAACACTGAATCAAGCACGCTTCCAGGCGGTTCAAGTCACTCGTCATGTCTGGGTAAGCCAAACTATCCATGATTTTATCCGTAAACGGCGACAGATAGGCTCTGATGGCTTGGGATTGATCTTCAAATGGCGGGAGAATCGTTTGTGCGGATGCTAACCCTCTTTCTCTAACGGTTTCTGTATCCTCCGATTTGCCTTCCCATTCAGCAATACAGGCGGTTTGAATCAGCTGTGACAGTTGGATAACTTCTTTAAAAATGGCGACGATGCATGCGGTTTGAGTCGCGTTATATTCGCGTTGTGCGCATTTTGTTTCGATAAGCGCGATGAGCGCCGAACCGGGATTGGCTTTTTCCTCTTTCTTGTATTTACTGGCGGCAACCGCTTCCATGATATATAAACGTTGTAAAAGCAAACCAGCAAACGATTCTGGAAAAAACAATGCTGGTTGATTTTTTGTGTTAAGGAATAATTTCATCGGTATAATCGTCCAAAAATGAAAACAGATTCGAGCCAAAGACAGGTTTGGCNNATCATGACGATCCGTTTGCAATAAATCAAGTGCTTTTCATCTTTAACGGGTCAACCAATCTTGTATGGCCACCGTTGTTTCATCCGCGACCAGGCGCAATTGTTCATACAACGCTTCTAACAAGCGTGTGTGGCCAGCTTTATGATAGCGTTCCAAATATTGACATGCCTGGACCAATTTTACGGTTCCACAATAGACCAAACCGCCTTTCATTCGGTGGGCTAATTTTTCGATTTCACCCCACTCTTTTGCAGCATAGGCACGGTCAAGCGCCATTATGTCGTTTGGCATTTCTTGCCGAATCATAGCGGTTAAAATGGTCTTGAGCAGGTCCATATCGTCCCCCATGCTCAAGAGGGCGCTTTCGGTGTTCAGTACATCAAAAGCATGAAGTTGAAACAACTCCTGTTCGGTATTGGGTAAGTCAAACCCGAGCTTGCCACCCGCCTGCATGCCAGGTGTTTGTTTAAGTGCGGGAGGGCGGTAGAATCGTGTTTTAATGTGCTCCAACGT
>DNVL01000116.1 GCA_003507515.1 Legionella sp. | reverse complement strand
GCTACTGCCGTCTACCAACAAGCGATACCAGGGATTATTCTTTGAAAAATCGCGCTTGCAAGCTTGTGGATTGTATTGGCCTGACGCTTGGAATAAGGGGTCAATGTCCACAATAACCGCCCGATACCCTTGGCGTAAATGGGTGACCAGTTCACCCACATTAAATTTGGCTTTTTTGTCCATCGTGAACTCCAGGCTGGTGATACCTGGAGTATCGGTTTAAATGGGAAAACCTTTAGATCGTTCTTCCTCTCTCAAGGTCAGCACGTCCACGCCGGTTGAGGTCACCAACAAGGTATGCTCCCATTGCGCAGACAATTTACGGTCTTTCGTGAGCGCGATGCTCCAGCCGTCTTTTTTCAGATGCGTTACTTCGGCTCGGCCTTGATTGATCATGGGCTCAATCGTAAACGTCATGCCTTCCTCGAGCACCTGGCCTGTGCCGGGTTTTCCATAGTGCATGACTTGTGGGTCTTCATGCATTTTCAATCCGATCCCATGACCACAGTATTCGCGCACGACCGAGTAATTGTTTTTCACCGCATGGGTTTGAATGGCATGCCCAATGTCACCCAATGTGGCTCCTGGTTTGACTACGCGAATCCCGTGATACAGGCATTCTTGGGTCACATCCACCAGGCGTTGTGCATGGGATGCGACAGGGCCAATACAAAACATCTTGCTGCTGTCGCCATAATAGCCGTCATGAATGACCGTGATATCCACATTGACAATATCGCCGTTTTTTAAGGCTTGTTTAACAGACGGCATGCCATGGCAAATCACGTGATTAAGCGACGTGTTGACAGAATAGGGATAGCCATATTGCCCTTTGCTGCCGGGAATGGCATGCAAGGTATTGCGAATATAATCTTCGCAAAACGTGTCAATGTCCATGGTGGTCATGCCAGGCTGGATAATCGCACTCAGCGCTTCCAATACTTGGGCGGTTAACCGACCGGCGATTCGCATTTTTTCTATTTGATCAGGCGACTTAATGAAGGTCATGATGGAGGGGCTCATTTTGGTCCAAAAACAAAGCTTATTTTATCAAATTTTGCAGTCATTCACCACCACGCCCCCCGCTTTTTCAAAAGATGCTATAGTTATTCATATCTGCTAATTAATAATACATCTGAGGGCCGAAAAAGCGTAAATCAGGAGAAAGCAATCATGAGGCTATCTACATATATACTGGATAATATAGAGCCGATTCTTCAAGAGTGGGAGGATTTTGCTAAAACGTTGTTTCCCGCTGACCAGAGCATAACAGTAAAAGAGTTGCGCGATCACGCCAGTAAAGTACTGGTTGCTATCGCGCATGATCTTGAGCGTTCACAAACCAGCACCGTACAAAGTGACAAATCAAAAGGGCTTTTGGTGAAAGATGATGAAATCAATACCGCCGCTGAGGATCATGGTATTCAACGCGTGATACAAGGCCTTAGCATTATTGAAATGATACGAGAATATCGGGCTTTACGTGCAAGCGTTATTCGACTGTTCAGTAAATCAGACCGGGCTATTCTTTTGTCTGATCCAAATGATCTTGTTCGTTTTAATGAAGCGATAGACCAAGAGGTCGCAGAGTCTGTTTATACCTACTCGACCTATAAAGACAAACAAACGCGTATTTTTGAAAGCATGCTGTCGTCTATTCCTGATCTCAGTTATACCCTTGATCTAGATGGAAATATTACCTACATGAATTTGGCCATGACCTATCTCTACGACAAGCCTAAGCATGAGATACTAGGAAAAGCCATTTATAATACGAACATGCCCGCCGTTGCAGACATGCGCGAACACATTCAATACATCATTAAAACTAAAAAAGAGTGTCATGGCGAGGTGGTTTATAAAGACAAGAGTGGAAATCATCATTTTTTTTAAGTATGTTTTAGGGCCCATTTTTAATGAAGCAGGGACAATAGAGGCCATTGCTGGCACATCACGAGATATTACGGAGCAACGACGGGCAGAAAAAAAACTGTGGAAAAATGCAAATTACGACTCATTGACGGGCTTATCCAATCGGCTTTTGTTTTATGAAAAAATAGAGCAGGCCCTTAAGCAAAGCAAACGATCAGGCGAGCCGATGGCTTTGTTGTTCATTGATTTAGACCAGTTNNGTTTAAACAAGTGAATGATTCGTTAGGGCATGATAATGGTGATGACATTCTTCAGCAAACAGCCGCTCGAATGATGGCTTGTGTGCGGAATGAAGATACTGTGGCTCGTATGGGCGGTGATGAGTTTGCCATTATTTTGCTCGATATTTACGAGCCAAAGCAAGCCCAGGCTATCGTTGAAAAATTGTTGTCTGAATTGAAAAAGCCCTTTCAAATCAAGAAAAAAATATACACATAACGGCCAGTATTGGCATAGTACTCAGCCCAGCGGATGGCGTGCGGCCGGATACCTTGCTACGACACGCCGATCGAGCCATGTATGTTGCTAAAAATTTAGGCCGCAATTGTTTTAGCTTTTACAAAAAATCGAAACGTTGATGGCTTAAGGCGTTCGCTGACAAATCTTGTCGGCCAAATACCCAATGGCGCCGGCATAATAAATCGAATTGTTATAGCGCAAAATCATTTTATAATTAGGATAGGCAAGAAATACAGGGCCTCCGTTCGGCTGCACAATGCTGGCGTCTAAATGGGGGTAGGGAAGGGCTTGGCCTTGTTCGGTTCGAACGCCTAACGCATTCCATTCACTCACAGGCTTCACGATGGCTTTGCCTTCCAGTGCCATGTCAAAGTGAGCAGGCAACTTCACATAAACAGCCCACGGCTCGCCAGCACGCCAGTCGTTCAATTTCATGTAATTGGCAATGGATGCAAACACATCCGGCTTTGAATCCCAGATGTCTTTATGACCATCGCCATCATAATCCACGGCATATTTCACCCAACTGGACGGTAAAAATTGTGGTTGGCCAGAGGCGCCTGCCCATTCGCCCTTGAAACGATCCAAGGTCACATGGCCATCATTTAAAATACGCAACGCTAAGAAGAGTTCTCGACGAAAAAACGCAGGTCGATTGGAGTCGTAAGCCAATGTGGCCAAGGATTTTATCACGGGAAAATTGCCCATGTAACTTCCATAGCTCGTTTCCATGCCCCAGAAGGACATGATAAAACAGGGATCAACGCCAAAATGTTCGCCTATTTCATCGGCAATGGCTTGGTATTTTTTGTATTGCTTCCGTCCAATGGCGATGCGATAAGCATCTACGCGAGAACTAAGATACTTAGAGTAAGTTAACCGATGCTCAGGTTGTGAACGGGCGAGTCCTTTGACTTGTTTGCTGGGTTCATGAATATCCGCAAATGCGGCATCAAATATATTGGGCGAGATGCCTTGCGCTAATGCTTCTTTGCGCACCTCAGACACCCAACTGGACCAGTTTTGTGTTTGGCCCGCTGCCATGATGACGTTCGGAATAAGAAGCGCCATCATCAGTGTGAAAACAAATGCCCATTGCTTCAGTTTCATAAGTCGCACCTTGTTTGGATTGTTTCGATAATCTATGAGTGTGAAGGGAAACTGCACGCATGGCAATTTATTTCGTGTGCCAGACAGATTGTTTGCATCAACGCGCCGTGGTTGGGATAATAAAGCCAATGAATTGAATGTCATGGAGAACAAATGAGAAAGCAAATCGTCATGGGCAATTGGAAAATGAATGGCTGCCTTGAGCAGGTCACGTCGTTGTTACATGAACTGCTTGTGTTACTGCCTGAAAAATCTGGGGTCGATTGTGTGGTCCTGCCCCCGGCTATTTATTTGCCTCCCGTCAGTGAGCTATTGGCAGGCAGCCCGATGGGGTGGGGTGCACAAAACGTTTACCCGAAAGACGCAGGCGCATACACCGGTGAGCTATCGGCGCTCATGT
>DNVL01000168.1 GCA_003507515.1 Legionella sp. | reverse complement strand
GATGGATGACGGCACCCGTGCCTAAAAAATAGCCTGACCCAATGATGCCGCCCAAGGCAATCAATTGAATATGGCGATCTTTTAATGCCCGACGGAATTCATTTTTATGGATAGGTTGGGTAACGTTGTCATTTGGATTCAAGGGCATTTAAATAACCGAGTTGTGGGTATAAAGAGAGAGCGGCTCTTCCTTCGCTTGCTTAGCTTGAACCCATGTCTAGGTAGAACCTGCCCTCAAGAAATGTAATAATGTCAAGAATACCTGAATTTTTAACCCCTTTCAAGCCGAGCGTTCCCGCTTCTCTGGTAAATAATTCACTAAAAAACAGGCAACGAGCAATAACATGGGCATAATAAGCAGTGCGTTTTGGTAATTGGACAGCGTATAAGCCGTGTCTGTGGGGCTAAATAGGTCTAGCAGGTAACCGATGAATGGTTGTAATATGGGGGTCGTTATCAGCGCCAAGGTATTGATAAAACCCGTACAAGTCGATAATGAATCAGACGGCGACAGTTCATTGGCAATCGGGAAGGCGAGAATATACGCGCCACAGCAAAGTCCCATGAGGAACATGAAGGTTCCCATTAAAGGCTGGCTGTGGGTTGGGAAATAGAGAATGATTAAAAAAATCCCTGTTGTCAATAATGAGGAGGCAAACATCATGGGTTTACGACGTTTTAATTGAGTGGATAGCCAGCCAAACAGAGGGCAACTGAAGCCTGTGCCAAGAAAAAATAGGGCGTTGACCAGACTGGCTCCCCGTGGGCCACAGCCGAGTTTGATTTGAAGAAAAGAAGAGGCCCACATGGCGCCAAATACGGTGACAATGGTAAATGTGAGCCCGATATAAAGACCATTCACCCATAGTGACTTGTTGCCCAAAATAGCGGGTATTTGCTGCCCATAGTGCGGAACTACGTCTTTTCTTCTTGCTTCATCAGGAATATATGCCCATGCTAAACAAGAGATAGTCAGGCCCACGATACCTGCACCATTAATAAAACCACGCCACCCCCAGAGGGTGATGAACGTGCCCATGCCAATCATACCCAAGACGGTCACAAGGAAGCCGATGGTTTCGGATAAACCTATCATGAAGGCAAACTGACGCGCCGGAAACTGTTGGCGCAATAGGTGAGAGAGGCCCACAAAAGCGAATGCTGATCCAACGCCCATGAGCGTGCGACCTATAAAAAGCCCCGCCAGGGTGTGACTCCCTGCAAATATAAAGCAGCCTAGGCTGCAGAGCAATGTCGTTGCAGTTAGCAATAAACGCGGGCTTTCTCGATCAAATAAAATGCCTACAGGCGTTTGCAAGCTGGTATATACAACGTAGAACGCAGCACTCAGCGTGCCTGCTGTGAGTGCTGTGAGTTGCATGTCATGCATGATAGCGCCAATCACCACACCTGATGATAGTTGTAGAAAAAATTGAAATAGCACGAATGACACGCTAATGAGCCAAATGCGCATGGGGGAGGATAAGAAGGGGCTAGGCATGGGTGATCAAACCACCTGATGGACTTTGATTAGCATCCCCGCTTGCGGGTGATCAAGATAATAGACGGTTCCCGGTTTAAGGCGTTGTTTTTGTGAAAACAAAAAGGCCGTTCGAGCGCTATTGGGTGTGGAAAACAACAATTCAGTATCCAGTAAATAATAATTACTTTGTCTCATGCGCAGTGTACCTTCGATGGTCCAGCCATTGCGGTGAGTGACTGGAATCACGACCGCCCGTTGGTTGTTGCTAGGCTGCAGCCATGTGTAATGTGCGATTATTTGGTAATCAGCTTTGTGCGTGAGTGCCCAGTATTCTTGGTTTAATTGTGACGCACTAGAGGCCAACAGGTGGTATGGGGCTCGCGTACCACTGATGGCATCTTGTATGGGAATGGCGTGCTGTGTGGTCGGTGGTAGTAAAGGGGTGGACGATTGTTCTGCCGGTTGAGAGGATGAGTGTTGATGGGTAAATACAATCATGTCGATTTGATATAATTTTGACGGTTGATTGGCTTGGCTTAAGCAAGATAAAAGCAGTAAAATAGTCAGTGATGCAATTCGTAACATGATTGAATGTTTACCTTATATAATATTCATTGCTGTATTATACACACTCAAGAGCCCGGCTGTCCGATTTAAATGAAGGATTTAACCCTCTCCCCACCAGTCTTTTTACTGCTGGTTCAAATCGCCAGCCCTATCTCTTTTCTGTCGAGTCCTTTATGATAAAGGTCACTCTTTCATGACTGGCACGGATTGCTATGTGGCTTGTTCGAATTGCATTGTCGCGGCCTTATACATTTATTGTGTTTGCCCTGGCGTTGCTGATGACCGGCGTGTTAGCTATTCTACGCACGCCCACAGATATCTTCCCCAATATTAATATCCCAGTGGTGAGTGTCATATGGAGTTACAATGGACTGCCGCCTGATGAAATGGCCAACCGAATCATCAGTGTGTTTGAACGAGCGGTTACCACCACAGTGAATGACATTGAGCACATCGAGTCTGAATCGTTGATGGGGGTGGGTGTTGTTAAATTGTTTTTTCAGCCGAATGTTAAAATTGCTGTGGGCATTAGTGAAGTCACGGCCATTTCACAAACATTGCTCAAATGGTTGCCACCTGGGATTACCCCTCCACTCATTTTAAGCTACGACGCCTCAACCGTTCCTGTTTTGCAGTTGGTGTTATCCAGTCAAACGCTTCCTGAGCAGATATTAAATGATGTCGGCAATAATTACATTCGCACGCAGCTTGCAACGGTACAAGGAGCGGCCTTGCCTTCGCCTTATGGCGGCAAAGTACGCCAGATTTTGGTCGATTTGAAT
>DNVL01000201.1 GCA_003507515.1 Legionella sp. | reverse complement strand
CCATCGGTGAAATCGAGTCTGAAGTTTCTACGACGGACACCATGGGCTAGGGCCGAAGTGGAGAGTTTGTATGTGTCTACGTTTAAGCGTGGTGGACCGTCAGAGAACGTGTGACAGCGCGCTCAGCGGTTTAACTCGGCGTTAAGCGATAAAAAAAGGAGTGAATCTGTCATCTCGATGACAGATTACTTTACGCACAGAGGCAACATCAAGATACCTCGGAATTCAGCCATGTTTACACCAACGTAATGGTCGAATAGCGATCCCAATCGCTGGATTGATATTGATGCCACCATTGAACTATCGATTCAGTTATTTGTCCGCGTCTTCCGCCTTTGCAAATTTTTGCGCCATAGTTGGATTATTCTTGGTCAGACGTTTAATGGTTAATTCGTCCGCTTTGTTATTAGCCAGCCTTAAGTTGTTTTCTGAACCCAGCAGCGCATCTTTGGTTTTTTCTAGATGACTTATAGTCTTATCAATTTCTTCAATAGCAGTTCTGAATTTCTTAGAAGCTAATTCATAGTTACGCGCAAAACCAGTCTTAAAATCCTCCAACTCTGCTTCGAAATTGGTGATATCGATATTTTGTGAACGGATGATTGCCAGTTCTTGCTTTACTTTAAGAGAATTCAGAGCAGCATTTCGCAGTAAAGTAATGATGGGAATGAAAAACTGAGGGCGTACCACATACATTTTTGAATACTTGTGTGACACATCGACTATTCCTGAATTATAGAGATCACTTTCCGGTTCAAGCATGCTCACCAAAACAGCGTATTCGCAGTTTTTTTCTTGACGATCCTTGTCTAACTCTTTAAAGAAGTCTTCATTTTTTTTCTTCGTACTCGACGTGTCTGACTCATTTTTCATTTCAAACATAACAGATATGAACTCAAGTCCACTTTCATCATAATCGCGGAAGATAAAGTCCCCTTTACTCCCATTGCGAGCATCGTTATCTTTCTCAAAGTAGGCTCGCGGGAACGCAGCAGAACGAATACGATCAAATTCAATGGCACAGTGCTGTTCGAGAGTTTCCCCCAGCATTTTGACTGACAATTTAGCTTTGTGATCTTTGAGTCGTTCGATTGTGGCTAGATGTTCTTGCATGGTGAGATTATGTTTCGCAATAAGCTCATTTTTATCGCTTTCGCGGATAAGCGCTTGATTGTTTAACTCGCCTTTTAATTTCTCGATTTCTTGCGCAAGTTTGTTGGTCGATTGCTCAACCGCCAACTTCTTTTCCATTTCTATGGTTTTAATTTTTTGTAAGGCTTCGGCCAGAGCACTTGCTTGGCTTTCTTGGGTTTTACTTAACTGCTCTCGAACATTTGCTTGTGCAATTGCTATAGCTGCTTGCTTTTCCTTTTCAAAAGCATTCAAACGTTCATGTAAATCTTCACTAAATTGCTGGTCGCGCACCTGTTTCACGATAGCCGCATAGCTCGCTTCATCAACTTTGAATGCTTTATGACAATGAGGACAGATAATTTCGTTCATAATGAATTCCCTTTTAAATTTGATTATTTCCGTTATATTTACTCACAATGCGACACTATATGTCGCAATAGACTGGCATCATAATGTCCTATTAGGAGCTGACATTATGCATGACAAAACACGAGGTATTTCGATCCATCAGCGAGCTGAATCACATTTACAAGTCTATTGCACAGATAAATCATGGATTGAGCTACTTGAGTTGCCATTCCTACAGTCATTGGACATATCGTCATTTGAATCTGGTTCACGCCATGTATACGTCCGCCAAGTACCTGAACTCAAACATATCAGTAATACTAATTCGTTGTCATTAATATTACATCTCGATCTAGTTGACCATCGCCAGGCGCTACTAGTAGAAGGACCGATTGAGCATTTTGATTGTTGTTGGGAGAGTGGACATTACAGTCACCAAGGCAACTATCCGTTGTCGCAATTATTGCTATGTCCGATAGAACATTATTCGGTGCATAAAGAATTAATCGACAGCTTAACATCAGACAGTTGCGTTATGCTGTTTACTCATAGTCAGGCGGAATTACCGAACACATTGCGGCTCAATACCTCAGCCACGGTTGTGATTGCTAGTATACCGCAGCTGACGTCGCTGTATTCAATGTGTATAGATAGCTCAGTTACGCTGCATAATTGTCCAGATATTCGCGAGGCGCAAGGGCGAGGTGGAATCATTGCGTTGCATCAATCCGGCAAGAACCATCTTTCTCTTGGTGGTGTCTGGAAAACGTTAGAACTAGTCAGCTGTAAGCTCTATCGGTTGACTATAAAGGAAGCAGAGAAGCTATATTTACGAGGGCTGTCATCGGTAGAACATGCCCATGTACCGGACTACGTTCGGGTTATCAATGAGACTACTAACCATTTCAGTGCCGATGTATTCCCAGAAGTTAACGAGGCTACGTTACTACAGTTATACGATTTTTTTCGTCAGGCTAGTAACGAAGAGCAGCAGCGAGCCATTCATCTTTTACTCGGCGCTATTAGCAAAGCGAGTCGCCGGTCAACCCTATACCACAGTGTGAAATTACTGCATGCGATCGCTGAACAAACCGATGTCTTTGATTCCTTGATCGTGCAAACCAGAAAAACGATTTTACCTAAAACTGGTTGGCAATTTCCCGATGACTTGGTGAATGAAGGTTGGCAAACCGACGTTAAATTATGGTTTTTACTCAAACAGCGGGTTTGGAAATTAGCGCTCAACGCATCGTTCGAAACTTATTTTTTTCATCATGCGAGTAAACCATCGTGTTTTTACGCAGTGTTAAATCAAGCAATTGAAATGAATGATGAAGTTATTGTGCGTCGTATATTGCGCCGTGTAACTGGACTTTCGAAGTATCGACCACTTTGGTTCACTAACCGGGAGCCGATGCTTACTAAAGCTTATAAGCGTCTTATGATTGCCTTAACCAGATTAAGCCATCCGACACAGGTGGTAGCGATTCATTTTATCTTCGATGCGATGGATAAATCAGAGCATAGTAAGCAGCTACCGAGGCTCATGCAGGTTGCAGCGCAAGCAACTCGTATAGTCGCCTTCAATAAAGCAAATAAAGAAGATTCGTTACTGAAGAGTCATTACCTAGCCATCGCTTTAAGCGCCGTGTCACAGGGGGAAACCGCATGAGTCATAGTATCTATAGTAGTACCGCCACCGACGTAAAAGCGTTGATCAAATCTCAGCTAGATTTACTATGGCGACAGCCAGATTCGAGCGAACAGGTAGCACCGCTCATGCTTTGGGGTGCTCCCGGCGTGGGTAAAAGCACAGTGGTACGTGAACTCTGCCATGAACTCAATATTCAGTTTATTGATA
>DNVL01000164.1 GCA_003507515.1 Legionella sp. | reverse complement strand
AAACAACCGGCAGGGAGGTGTGGTTATACACTTCAATCCGCTCCCCTTCGAACGCCTCCCCTGTCATGCGTTTTGAAACCTTATATCGAAGACTTTTATTCAATGGTTTATAACTGCCAAAATCGCGCTTGAACACATACCCTTCTGGTGCTGCATCTTGTGTTAATGCCTGAATTAACGTTAAAGCCAGGTTGTCAGTTGCTTTCTCAATAGGCTCTTCTGGAACCGCGTCCTCTTTTTTCGCCAATGTTTGTATGGGCTTTAACATAATGGTTTTACCTAAGCTTTCCTCAGACTCAACATTGGCTGCAAAGTGATGACCATTGCTTGTCTCAAAAAACACCGTAAACGGCTTGGTATACAACACATCAAAAATCACACCACCTTCTTTTTCATATTCAATCGCCAGAAATTGTTCGGGACAGCTCGCCTTCTTGATTTTGTCGCCCGCAATCATCACGCGGTTATAATTGGATTGGCTCAAGGTCAGTGCGATCGTCTCGTTTTCATTAAATCGAATTTCTGACGAGGCGTATGATGTGAGAGCAAGTGCACTCATAAAAACCATGTCTATGAATTGATTCATTGCTTCTCCTTAACTTCTACAAACGAAACCAGATGCAGGCTACCCATGCGATAGTGATATTGCAGTTGGTAGGTTTTTTGATGGGTCGGTAATTCTTGATATCCGACATGGCGATGCAAAACGCCACGCACTTCAGATACCAGTTCGTCTGGATCGGAATGCAATATTTCAATATCAAACGTGCTTGAGATTTTTTTCTTTTGAACTAGATCCGACTCGAGCTTTAATTGCTTTTTAAAGTCGGCATAAATAGAGGGTTCAACAAAACTTAGTAATCGCTGATGCTGCTCTGCTACATTGGAAGGGCTTATATTGAGGCGACTATAAATAAAGTTCTGCGTCATTAAATCAAGATAGTGTGCATCAACCGCACTATCACTGAGCACATAACCTTTCGTCGCTCCAAAAGGAATAATTTCACGCTTTTGTTGTTTTAATGCATGCAGCACCCCAAATCCTAAAATCAGATTGGTGACCAACAAGCCCACACTGAAAAACAGCAACAGATGGTATCGCTGCGACAATTGAGCAAACTTTTCAAACGCTATTTGATGCCCCATGACAATCCCCCTACCCTATCCAATAACGTAAATGTGATTTTGGAAGTTTGGGTAAAACCCAACGCATGACATGATAGGGAAAATGCCAATAGGCTAGCAGTAAGAGGTGGGAGGGATAACGTCCTTTTTTGAGATATTTTAAGCCCAAGTACAATGACGCACCCAAAATTCCTACCACAAATTTATGCGAGCAGAACATCAGCAAAAATATCGTGACCCCACCGGTAATCGCCTCGTCAACAGTCAACCCCAATATGCGCTTAGGTTCATCCAAATATCGCAAAATCTTAAACATCTCTTGGCTCTCATACATGATTTAAAATCCAATAAAAAGGCCAGTGACGGTGGTGATAATGCCCATGATTAGAAAAGCCGGAATAAATGCTTTCGGATCTTGTTTGAGCGCTGCATAAAAACCAGCACCCGCAAAGGTAAAAGCAATTAAAACCGTCCACAGCATACTGCCCTTCCCGAGTGTCTTACCGATGGAGCCATTCAAAAGCTCTGCGACAATATCGCCATTACTTCCGTTTGCAGCAAAGCAAGCGCCCGTTGAAAATGACGAGATCAACACCGCCACTTTTTTCAAACTTCCGATGGGTTTAGATATGAATTTCACAATATTCTCCAAATTTTGAGTAAACGAATCCCGTAACGCTAAAATTGCGCTTTTTTAAATTAAAAAATCAGGTTTTAACCAGTGTCAGTCGTTAGCCTTTTGCAGATCTGCGCTGTAGCAATTCATTGTTCTTGCGCATCTCAGCAATGAGTACATCCAATTTCTGTTCAATATTGGCGGTTTGATTAAGAAACGATGCAAAAAACATCGTGTCGAACTCGGCTTTAGAATTAACGTGCATTATTCTGATAGCCCCATCTGTACGTTCATCTAGTTGCGATAGAAAATTACCAGCGCCCTTACCGGACACCGATTGATTGATCTGCAACGCATAACTGGTTGTTGATGCAATCAAAGCAGCGGCAATAACACTCGCATTAAGAAATTTTACAGTTTTCATCATTAGCTTCCTTGTTCGTTATTAAATTCATCTTGTCACATGGCGACAACAACATCAGACTTCTGTTGTTCCAACGCCTGTTCCAGTTTTTTTACTTCGCATAAAGTTGTTTCAATAATCCCCTCATAACGCTGTCTCAGCTCTCCCTGTGAAATCGCTTGCAACCCTT
This sequence comes from Legionella sp., assembly GCA_003507515.1. GTDB lineage: Bacteria > Pseudomonadota > Gammaproteobacteria > Legionellales > Legionellaceae > DDPF01. The sequence goes on along the minus strand of DNVL01000164.1, from coordinate 287 downwards.
TAAAATGACGAAGATCAGCATGCGCTTGACTCAATTTCATGGACAGTTCATTCAACTTCGTTTCTTTTGAATTGTTGTTTTCAAGAATCATTCCTCTAGGTGTCCGCCAATCTCCACGCTGAACGACCAGACGAATAGAATTCAATTTGTGATGAAAGTCCTTCCCACAGCCCTTGAATTGATTGAGATCCAAAAGCACGTGCTCAATTTCCTCAAAAAGTCTATCTGGAGAAGAAGCCTCGAATGTCATCGATAATTTCTGAATCGTTTTGGATATGGCTCGTTCC
>DNVL01000099.1 GCA_003507515.1 Legionella sp. | reverse complement strand
GCTAAAGCTTCATCAATGGCGTTATCAACAACTTCGAACACCATGTGATGCAGGCCTGACCCATCATCCGTATCACCAATATACATACCAGGCCGCTTTCTGACGGCGTCCAGTCCTTTTAAAACTTTGATGTTATTCGAATCATATGTGGGTTCAACGCTCATGTGGTGTCCTTGTGATCGTTCAGGTGTGGCGAAATAAATAGAGAGGCATTATAGCATTGTTTGTAGGGGGCATTCACCCCATTTTCCGGCTGGTGGCGATATTGAACATGTTGTCTATACTTATCTCATGAAGCACTTGCTCGACTGCCGTTATCGTTAGGGGGATTTATGCCTGCTCAGAAGCCTGATCCGTACGTTCCATCCCGTAATTCGCGCATTATCATTGGCGAGACAATCTATGATTTTGTGAGTCCTTTGGGGGGAAGGGGGCAAGCAGGGCGTGCTGGCTTTTATAGCTCGGACGGTGGTGAACATGTCAAACTGATCAAAGAAGATGCTCCCGGAACCTGTTTGGCTGAAGGCATGGTGATCTGTTATAACCCTTTGCCGGAAATAGAAATGGCGGAACCCATTATTCAAGCGACGGCCGGTATGATAATGATAGATGGCGCGCATGCCGCTGTTTCTATACAGGCCCGATACTCGCCTCCTCCCGGCGAGGTGATCATGCCGTTTGACCAGTTTATCCTTGGGCATAAACGCGTTCCGAATACGATGGTGAGCGAAGAGTGGCAAAATAGCCGTCTTATCAAAGAGAAAATCAGTGCGTTGTCGCTTGATGTAAAGATGCAGTTGGCAAATGCCATTTATACAAGTCAACTCAATGGGGATGAAAGCCTCCATACCGGTCAGTTCATGATTTCTGTCAATAAGGATAACCTTGTTGTTTCCTCTATTCGTCGCATTGATTTCGGTGCACTCGGTCGGTACGCCATGGCGCGAGATCAGTTTGATCCACTACATACATCCAAGCAATATGGGAGCAGTGGGCAATTTGGCAAAGATTACGTGTCTTATCTGCTTCAAGATGATGTCGTTAAACAGCACGTTTTGAAGCTTTGGACGCATACGGATACGGCTTTGGTCGTTCAGCAAGTGGATCAGCGATTTACGCATCAGGTTGCTTGCATCGAAGGGCCTTTAAAAGACATGGCTTTGAAAGAATTTGATGGTGCTTTGACGAAAAAATCGTCTACTCCTCTTGCTCAGAGTGGAGATATCGAAGGGCAGGTCCGGTCTCATTTGCTCCAGGCAACGGAAGCTCGCTGTAACGGCATGAAGGCGTCGGCCAATTTAAACAGGGAACATTCAAAATCGGTACTTGATAAGCATGATTTTAAGAATAGATTCAAAGAATTAAGGACTGGTTCCACCGAGCCTGCGTCATCTAAGGAAAAGGCACCGAGCACTTTTATGCTTCGAAACCTGTGACAGGACGCCTGTCATGTTTCACGTGAAACATCCCTTCTTTATCAAATAAACCGTTGACTGTTGCGGGCCTGTGTAGGCATTTAATAGATGATTCGGATCAATCGAGGTCAAAAAAAACTGGCCTTTGACCTGATTCAAACAATTAAAAAACCGTTCTACATGATTGGAGTCCAGTTCTGCTGTAATATCATCAAATAAGTACACGCAGGGTTTAGGTAGCAAATGCGCCTGCGCCAGGCGTAATGCAACTAAAATGATTTTTTGTTGCCCGCGAGACAACGATGGTTTGCCACCGATAGGACCTGCGTCAAATAAAATATCCGCATGATGGGCGCCCGAATGGGTGTATTGCGCTTGAATGTCACTGTTAAATTGCTCAAGAAGGATGGTTGACAGGTCTTTGCCGCTGCCTTTTTTATCCCAGCCTTTGTAATAATGTATCGTACACGGCGTATCTGTTAGTTGAGATACGAAAGTTTGGAACACGCTTGACCACTGTTTAAAATAGTCGGCCCGCATCCGATCAAGTGCTACCGCCCGTTCAACCAGCATTGAATTCCAAGGAAGACAATGCGGTAAGCTTGCTTTTTGGCGTAATAGCGCATTGCGCTGTTTAACGATGCGTCGGTAATCCTTCCAAACCGACAAATAGGAGGGTTCCACGTGAAACAATCCCCAATCGAGTAAGCTGCGTCGAACCGATGGCCCTTCATCCATGATTTGAAAAATACCTTGGTGAAAGGCTTGGCAGGGAAAAAAATGGGCTAAATCGCTGCTGCGTTGGCATGGTTGTTGATTTATCTTCACTTGCGTGGGGTGCGCGATGGATTTTTGAATGCTGACCGTGTCCTGCGCATGTGTGCGTGCAAAAACAGTCAATGCGGATTCGCCACGCTGAACCAACGAAGCAATTTCACGCGTGCCAAATGAGTGACCTGTGCTCAGCAGGTAGATGGCTTCCAAAAGGGACGTTTTACCACTGCCGTTTGCCCCATAAAACACATTGTATCGTGGATGAAGCGTCAGTTGTGCTGATGCAATGTTGCGGACGTGATGCACATTGAGCTGGGCTACACTCATATTTTCATGGGCATGATGATATATTGGTAGCCATCATCACTGACCAATTCGACGAGAATACTGCTGTCTGTGTTAGAGAAGGACAAGCGCACCAGGCCTTCAGATAGATGATTCAGAACGTCCAACAAATAACTGGCATTAATGCCGATGGTCATTTCATCGCCATGCGTTTCGGCAGGCACGGATTCGATCGCTTCTTCCTGTTCTTGATTGTTGGCAATTAATGTGAGTTGTTGTGGCTGAATGTGCAGCAATACTGCGCGTAATTTTTCATTGGCCAAGATGATAATTCGGGACAAGGCGCGTTTTAATAGGTCTCGGTCAATGATCACTTGTTTGTCTTGTTCTTTTGGAATGGCACGGAGATAGGGTGGGAATCGTGCTTCAATTAATTTAGATGAAAACGTGTATTGACTCGTGACCAATTTAAAATGATTTTTGCCAGCAGCAACGATAATCTGTTCGTCCGCAACATTGTTGAGTAAACGCAAAATTTCTTGAACCCCTTTTCGGGGCAGTAGCAATCGATGGTGTTGGTTCCCCAGTGGGCAGGGCAGACGACAGATGGCCATGCGATGGCCATCTGTCGCAACAGCCACGATAGATTGAGCATCTATTTCAAGCAGCATGCCGTTTAAAAAAACACGAACGTCTTGCTGAGACATGGCAAAATGGGTTGATTGCAGCAAATGGACAAACGCCGCTCGGCTGACGGAAAATTCAACTTCATTGAGTTCATCTTGGCTTACGGGATAATCATCAGCCGGCAAGGTCGTCAGCTTAAATTGACTGCGTCCTTGTTTGATGGACACCACGCCTGACTTAAAGGATATGGTGGGGTGGGCATCGTCCTCAAGGGAGCGAATGATGTCTATCATTTTTTTGACAGGAATGGTGATGACGCCTTCATTTTGCTGCGTGATGCATGGAATTCGGCACGTAATTTCCATTTCTAAATCGGTTGCTGTTAGGCACAGTTGGTTATCAACCAGCTTGAGTAAAATATTGGAAAGAATGGTGAGAGACTGTTTTTTATCAACAGCGCCTGCAACGGTCAACAGCGGGGTTAATAATTGTTGTTTGCTAATGGTTAATTCAAACATGTGCGCTCCTTAAGACGATAACGTACGCATCAAATTTTTATAATCTTCTGCAAAATCATGCGCCTCCAATACCAATTCTTTCACTTTACGACAGGCATGGATAACCGTCGTGTGATCGCGTCCACCAAAATAATCGCCAATTTCAGGCAAGCTGTGGTTGGTGAGTTCTTTCGCCAGCGCCATCGCCATTTGCCGTGGTCTTGCGATGGATCTGCTTCGGCGTTTGGACAATAAATCAGCTACTTTTACTTTATAATATTCGGCCACCGTTTTTTGAATATTATCAATGGTCACCAATCGATCTTGCAAGGCCAGTAGGTCCCGAAGTGCTTCATTCACAAAGTCAATGGTGATAGGCTTTCCCGTAAAATGCGCATTGGCAATTACGCGCCGCAACGCACCTTCTAATTCTCGAACATTCGAGCGGATTCGCTTGGCAATAAAAAAAGCCACTTCATAGGGCAAATCAACATTTGACAATTCCGCTTTGCTGATTAAAATGGCCACACGGGTTTCTAATTCAGGCGGCTCCACCGCAACGGTGAGCCCCCAGCCAAATCGGGACTTCAGGCGCTCTTCAACCCCCTCAAGGTCTTTAGGATAGCGGTCGCTGGTTAAAATAATTTGCTGCTGGCCTTCAAGTAACGCATTGAATGTATGAAAAAACTCTTCCTGGGAGCGATCTTTTCCGGCAAAAAATTGAATATCATCAATCAGTAATGCGTTGAGTGAACGATAAAATCGTTTAAATTCATTCATGGAATTTGTTTGCAGTGCGCGCACCATGTCGGCCACAAAGCGCTCGGAATGCAGGTAAAGCACTTTTGCGTCTGGATTTTTTCTCAAAATTTCGTTGCCGACCGCATGCATCAAATGGGTTTTTCCTAAACCGCCCCCACCATAGATAAACAAGGGGTTATA
>DNVL01000078.1 GCA_003507515.1 Legionella sp. | reverse complement strand
ACCGACGGCTTCACGGACCTGACGCACGACTTCGACAGGAAATCGCATGCGATTTGAAAAAAACCCGCCCCATTCATCCTGGCGTTTGTTGGTATGGCTCACAATAAATTGATTGATAAGATAGCCCTCGCTACCCATGATTTCAACACCATCATAACCCGCCGCTTGTGCCAGGCGAGCACAGCGCGCAAAATGCGCAATCGTTTTCACAATACGGCGTTTGCTCATGGACCACGGCTTAAAGGGACTAATAGGAGATTTTAAACGGCTAGGGGCCATGCAAATGGGGTGGTATCCATACCGACCTGCATGCAGCATTTGCAGCGCAATTTTCCCACCGGCTTCATGCACTGTTTGTGTGACCAGCTCGTGGCGTTGTTGCTCACCGTGTGTTGATAGTTTTGCGGCGGCTGGATATAAACGCCCTACACGATCAGGTGAAAAGCCGCCTGTCACGATAAGACCCACCCCACCTTGTGCACGTTCACGGTAAAATGCCGCCAACCGTTGCAAATCGTCTTTGTCTTCCTCGAGCCCCGTGTGCATAGAGCCCATCAGCAGCCGATTCTTCAAACGCGTAAATCCTAGATCCAGTGGCTGAAATAACGCTTTAAATGGCGTATTGTCAATGATAAGTTCCATACATGCTCACTCAATACATACAAAAAAATTAGTATATAACGTTGTGAGTATTTTCCACAATGTTTCACGAAATCATAAAAAACGCCTACCTTCCACTAGGCCGTCAAAGGGAAATACCAATAGGTTTGTTGAACCATTATTTTTATGATGATAGCGTCTAGAATAAAACCAACCAGGAGTCATTTTCGGATGAAAAAATTAGGTATTTGTGGACTTTTTTTGGCCGCTAGTGTTGTCGGTGCGCCCTTGGCGCAGGCTACCTCACCCGGTGTTGCCGGCAGCTGGAAGGTCACTTTCTTTGTAGAGCCAGGCCGCACAACGGGCTCGACCCAGTGCATCGTCTTTTCGAAAGTGCCTGGCACTGTGGCCGGTGAATCAGACAGTGGCACGTGGACATCGCCAACGTTTCCCGGTTGGTCTGGGCAGTGGGTTAAGCAAGGAGACCTCGTGCGTTGGTTTGGCGTGACCGATGCGCTGGCTACAGAAGAGTCCGGTATCATGGAAAACAGCAAAATATTTGGCGGAGTGTCGTTTAATCACTTTTTAAAGACGGACGCAACAACCAGCTCAGCAGGGAGTTGGAATGCGGTACGCGTTACTTCTTGCTCAAGAGTGAATGCAAATGCAGTATACGGGGATCCCGCCCATTAAAGCACCTTTTATCATTGCTACGCTATTGCTGGACCACGGCCCAACAATAGTGTAGCAAACACGTCCAATCAAGCAAAAGGATCGCGCAAAATAATCGTTGACGTTCGCTCAGGCCCCGTTGACAACATATCAACAGGCACGCCCAGTATCTCTTCAAGCCGTTTGACATAAGCCAATGCGTTTGCGGGCAATTCGCTCAGCGTCGTTACATCGGCCGTCGATTCAGACCAGCCGGGTACGTCTTCATATATCGGCGTCAAGCCTACAAAATCATCCGCCGCTTGTGGGGGATGCGTTAACAATTGTCCATCGGCGGCTTGATAGGCCGTTGCAATCCGAATCGTATCCAGCCCATCCAAAACATCCAGTTTGGTTAAGCATAATCCAGACACACTGTTGAGTTCAATGGAGCGTTTCAATAATACCGCATCAAACCAACCACAGCGACGAGGACGACCCGTCACCGCGCCAAATTCATTGCCGCGATCAGCCAATCGAACCCCTACTTCATCCTGTAACTCCGTAGGAAAAGGACCGCCGCCCACCCGCGTGGTATAAGCTTTGGTGATGCCTAACACATAATCTAAATACAGGGGGCCAAATCCAGCGCCATTCACAACGCTCCCAACACACGTATTGGAGGAGGTGACAAATGGGTATGAGCCATGATCAATATCCAGGTATACGCCCTGGGCTCCCTCAAATAAAATGGAATCGCCGCGTTCACGGTGGGCATGTAAGCAGGTGGTCACATCCGTTACCATAGGGCGTAATTCATCGGCCCATACGCGAGCCTCAACCAATACATCCGCCAGATGAACCGGTGGTTGCTGATAATATTGCGTCAGCACAAAATTATGATATTCAAGCAATTCTGTGAGTTTCGCCTCAAATCGCTCTGGATGCAGGAGATCGCTCACTTTCAGTGCGCGTCTCGCGATTTTATCCTCATAGGCAGGACCAATCCCACGGCCTGTGGTTCCAATAGCCGACGCGCCTTTATGAAGCTCACGCGCCTTATCCAGCGCAACGTGGCAAGATAAAATCAATGGGCACGCCTGGCTAATGTGCAAACGGCTGCGCACATCAATTCCTTTGCCTTCTAATTCCCTGATTTCAGTCAATAATGCATCAGGCGATAGCACCACACCATTGCCAATATAACAGTGAACATGCGTGCGCAGCATGCCAGATGGGATGAGACGTAACACCGTCTTTTCGCCATTGATTTTCAGCGTATGACCCGCATTGTGTCCACCTTGATAGCGGACTACAGCCTGCGCATCTTGGGTTAATAAATCGACGATTTTACCTTTGCCCTCATCGCCCCACTGTGTACCTACAACAACAACATGTTTACCCATCATCATTCGGACTCTATTAGTAATTAATAATTAACGTTTTGCCTCAACTGCATGGCTGTTTGAAAAACCATGTTTGAAATAATCAAAAAAAGCACTGCTTTGATCAAGCACCAAAATATCATTCTTGCTATTAAAACTGCCTTCATACGCCTTTAAACTGCGATAAAAGGCAAAGAATTCCTTGTTTTGTCCAAACGCGCTCGCATAAATTGCCGAAGCCTTTGCTTGCCCCTGTGCACGAATAATTTGCCCATCACTGGCCGCTTGTGCCAGAAGAATGGTCACGCGAGCATCCGCAGCCGCTTGAATCGCCTCCGCTTGCGCTTGACCATCTGCACGGTGATGATTTGCAATTTTTTGCATGTCTGCGCGCATCCGCTGATAAATGGCATTGCTCGTATTGGCCGGCAATTCAATGCCCTTAATACGCACATCCACCACATGCGTGCCCAATTGAGCCGCCTGTTCTTCAGCGCGTTCACGCAATACATCCATTAAGTCATCGCGTCCACCAGACACCACATCCGAAATCGTGCGTTTACCAAATTGTGCGCGTAAAGAAGTGTTTAATTGCTGTTCCAACAGCGTTTCCGCCTTGAACTTGCTGCCGCCAGTTGATTTGAAATATTGCGCCAAATTTTCAATACGCCATTTGACGTAATAATCAACAATCACGTCCTTTTTTTCTTTTGTGACGATACGTGAGGATTTAATATCCAAGGTCTGGATGCGGGTATCAAATACACGAACCTGTTCAATGAATGGCATTTTCAAATGCAATCCTGGTGAGAGGATACGCACCGTGCCGGTTTGTGAATCATTGACTAAACGGCCGAGTCGCAATAGGATGCCATGACTCCCTTCTGTAATGGTAAACACACAGCTAAACAACAACAGCAGTATGAATAAACTGACCACGCCTACGATTGTTTTGATTGCATTCATCTGTTGGTCCTCTCTTGACGCTCAGTGGGCCGGGTTGTTTCGCGTCCATCGTTCCCAGGCAAGCTGACCAACGTATCAGAATGCATCTCATCCACTTTGCTTAATTTAATGGCTGGCGATTGGATAGCCAATTTATCCAGTGGCAAATACATCAAACTACCCGCTTTACCATCCACAATAATTTTACTGGTCGCACTCAGTATTTGTTGCATTGCATCCAAATACATTCTTTCGCCCGTGACAAACGGTGCGCGCGTGTATTCTGGGAGCAATTCCAAGAACTCGGCTGTTTCACCGCGAGCACGTAACACCACTTGCTCAGCAAACGCTTTTGTTTCCTCAAAAATTCGCTTTGCATTCCCTTCTGCAATCGGCACCACCTTCGCTGCGTAGGCGCGGGCTTGCTCCTTAAACCGCTTCTCATCTTCTTGGGCTTTAATGGCATCATCAAACGCATCTTGCACGTTTTCAGGCGCACGCGCCGGCTGAGGCGATACGTTCACGATGACGATCCCTGTTTTATATCGCGCAAGCGTTTTAACCAGCACATCTTGTACACTAATACCCCATGCATCACGGCCTTCGGTGATGATCTGATCCAAGGTCGTTGTGCCCACCACTTGGCGTAGAGCACTAGAGGTTGCCTGTT
>DNVL01000121.1 GCA_003507515.1 Legionella sp. | reverse complement strand
TTTTGGCGATTGTTGAGCATTATTCCATGTGGTTTTATGCGGCATGGTGTGCGGCCGGTGGGGTGTTGGTTTATCAGCAAAGCCTCATACGCAGCCGCAATCCACAGGTGTGTTTACGCGCATTCTCCATGAGCTGCGCGTATGGGATAGTGATGTGGTTTGGGTTAATTTCGGCCCAATGGATTTGAGGGACTAAGCAACGTAGAACGCAGTTTCTCACCATCGGGCTCGGGCTGCGACGAATCTTTTTGATCGATATAAAGCGCTTCAACAGCCCCTATATTTATTTGGACTTTGATAAATTTCTACTGCACAATTATAATTCTGTAAAATAAAATGAGGTAGGATCTTTCATGTTAACGTCGGATAAAAAGAAAAGGTTGCAAACATATTACCTTGATAAAAGCAGTACTGGACCTACATACTTTAAAGATATGGTAAAACTGTTGTGTTGTTTAGACACAGACTCTGTTTTGACTGAAGATGCTAAAAAGGAAATATGGGGTAAAACAAACGAGTTATATCATAAGCGATTATCAATATATACTTATTTGCATGACGTGCGTTTGATTATGGACACTCAAAGGTTGCCACATCCTATTGAACAGAAATTGGACTATGGGATGAATGCATTTTTTTTGGGGGCGCTCCTGTTTTGGTTAAATGGATCATTATCAACCATTAAGCTTGTTGGATTGATTAGCGTTGGCTTGCTGATAGCATCCTCCATGAATAGTTCTTTATCTCCAGCGCGTGAATCTCTCAATCAGATTGATTCGGTGATAAAAAATGAAGTGAGGACGACAGTGTTTATCTTATTATTTCAGCACTTAAATGCTCTTGACTCTTCCGGAAGTCCCGAGGTTGGCTCAAAAGCATTGCAAAGACCACCAAAACCTCGGAAGAGCCAATCTTTTTTTAATGAATTTGACTACAATATGCTTCATGCTCGACTCGAAAAAATGCAACAAGATATCGCAATCGGCTTATGTTTCAAGCCAAGAGTCGGCGATGATAATGAATATGAGAAAAAATTTTGGGATGTGTTTGAACAGGCAATCGAGAAGGCGACTGGAGAGCGTCCTTTTACGCCTAATTATAGTAATACAGCAGTAGAGGAAAAGGCACGACGAGGCTTAAACTATTTGACTGGCAGTTTATCATTACGATGACCAGTTCTCCCTAAGCTTCGACCGGGATGAGATGGTATGGTTCAAATCGAGCGAACCCTTTGAACCATACCTATCCTCATAGAATTTCGGCTATAATCAAACTTATTTATGACTGATGTGTGTTTTTGATTATGTTGATTCAATCCAGTGTACCGAACCCTCCACCCGATGCAAGACTCCTGTCATGGCTTTGCCACCAACAGTCTTTGACTGAAAAATTGAAAGCTGTGGCTGGTGATGCGCGCTTGGAAATCCTTGATCAGCGCTGGGATGCGCTTCTAGACAGTACACGTGTGATGTGTCGTGAAATTGTCATGTGGGCGTTTGATTCGCCTTGTTGGTACGCACGAACGTTGATACCGCAGGTGACATATCATGCGCATGAGGCTTTGTTTGAACGCTTGCAAACCGAGTCGTTGGGTGATTTAATTTTTCATGGAACGGACATTAAACGAGCCTCCCTGGTCTCCTACGCCATTGCACAGCAATCGCCTGAATACGCTTGGGTTTCCAAATGGCGGCCCCAAGATGCGGGCTGGCTATGGGTGCGGCAGTCGGAACTGCGCGTAAGTGCTGCCGCTCAGCATCCGTTTGTTCTAAAAGAAATACTGCTCCCGGGCTTGATGAGGTATTTATCTTGCGCTTGAAATCTGTTCGGTGCGCAAGAGTGCTCAATTTTAGGGGTACTGCAGATTTTTTTTCATGGGCTATGGCTTTTTTTGGCGATTGTTGAGCATTATTCGGGATGGTTCAAAATGAGTGAACACTTACCCTGCTTTAGCCATATTCAAATGACAGAAGGGATGTTACACCATTTAAGTAGAATGGCCGGATCACCCCGAATCCCTCTCCGATACAACACTAGAGCAAAGCGTGCAACAAGGAAAGAGTGAATACCCTGTGCTCCCAGTTCACACCAATGTTGCTACAAATCGGCTCATGAGGCGTTGTAACTTTTCAACGGCTTGTGAGGCGGTTTGAACAACGTCATCATGGCTGTGGGCAGTTTGGTTGAGCCCTGTTGCAAAATTGGTAATGGTGGCAATGACGGCTACCTTCATGCCGCAGTGGTGGGCAATCAATACTTCTGGCACGGTGGACATGCCAACCGCATCGGCGCCTAACATGCGAAACGCACGAATCTCAGCGGCTGTTTCATAATTGGGTCCTAGCACCGCGATATAAACCCCTTGATGCAGCGATATGTTTTCGTGCTGTGCGGCCTGTAATAGTTTATCACGCAGGATGGCGTCATATGCCGTATCGAGCGGCAAAAACCGTGGTCCGAATGCATCGTCGTTTGGGCCGACTAATGGGTTGCCGGGTTGCATGTTGATGTGGTCGGTTATTACCATCAGCTCACCGGGGCCCACATCCTCACGGAGCGATCCGGACGCATTGGTCGCCAAGAAATAGTCACATCCCAAAAGCTTTAAGGTACGCACGTACGTTTTCACGGTTTCATCCGTATTGCCTTCATAGCGATGCGCGCGGCCCGCCAAGCAGACAACGCTGACGCCCGCCATGTTGCCAAGGGTTAAGCATCCACCATGGCCAAAGACGGTGGTGTTTGGAAATCCAGGCAATTCTCCATAGGGAATGGAGAGGGCGTCATCGAGAAGATCCGCAAACTCGCCCAAACCTGAGCCCAATATGATGCCTATTTTGGGTTTGAAATGAGGCGCGCGTTCTTGAATGATGGCGGCGGCTAGATGAGCAGATGTTGTGTTTTTCATGTGATTTTTCATTATTCAGGTTTGGGTCAAGGCGCAAGACTATACTACAGATTTAACAAATAACCAAAGCCACGGACAGTTTTAATCCAAGGGTTGTCCGTTGAATGGTCACCTAGCTTATTGCGTAAATTGCTAATATGGACATCAATGCTGCGATCAAAGGCCGTGTATTTGCGGCCCAAGGCATATTCCGTCAACTCTTCTTTAGAAAACGCTTGTCCTGGCGATTTAATCAGCATTTCAAAAATATTAAATTCAGTGTTGGTTAAATCCAACGCAAGTCCCGCAACAAGGGCCTGGCGTTTTGCACAATCCACTTGGAAATGATGATGTTCAATGGTGGCTTTGTGAACAGGGGCTTTTTGAGTGCGTCGCAATATCGTGCGTAAGCGTGCGATTAATTCATTTGGATTGCACGGTTTGGTTAAATAGTCATCTGCCCCTACTTCAAACCCCACCAAGCGGTCAATGTCATCTGTGCGTCCGGTGAGCATGATAACGGGGGTCGTGACATGTTGGCGAATGGCTCGCAAGAGCTCGAATCCACTCATTTTCGGCAGCATCACGTCTAGAATAATGGCATCAAAGGGTTGGTTCAGTGCCTTTTTTAAGGCCGTTTCCCCATCGTGAACAGCACTCACCTTAAACCCTTCCTGGCGAAGGTAAAGGTCCAGCTGTTCGGTTAGTTCGATGTTTTCGTCGACCACCAAGATGTTCCCGCTCATCCTGGCTTCTCCCTGGTGGACAAGATGGGGTCTTTGGGTGGACGTCTGTCAAAACATTCCAGCAATTTAATTCGCCGTGCATCGGCATTAATGACTTTAAATTCAAAATCGTCAACGGTGATGACTTCGCCTCGTTTCGGTAAATAACCAAAACTGGTCATGACAATGCCGCCAATGGTATCGTAGGACTCATCACTGAAATGAGCGTGCAGCTGTTCGTTGAATTCATCGATGGGTGTATGGGCTTTGATGATGTAGTGTGCGTCAGCATGGGCTTTAATGTAGGCTTCTTCATCGATATCAAATTCGTCTTCAATGTCACCGATGATTTGTTCAATGATGTCTTCGAGTGTGACAAAGCCTGTGACCGCACCATATTCATCGACCACCATGGCCATGTGATTGCGGTTCATGCGAAATTCACTGAGCAATATATCCAGGCGTTTGCTTTCAGGAATAAACGTGGTTTGGCGAACAATGTCGAGCAAATCAAAGGGCGTGTCTGGCATGGATTGAAAACGCAGTAAATCTTTTGCATGTAAAATGCCAATGATTTCATCAGGCGCGTCTCCGGTCACAGGAAAACGCGAATGCCCTGATTCGGTGACAATCTGGATGACTTCATGCAAAAGGGCGTCTTGCGAGACGCAGGTCATTTGTTTTTTAGGCAGCATGATGTCGCGGACTTTCATTTGGGCAAACAAAATCGCGCCCTCAATCATGGTGAGCGTTTCTGCATTAATAAGGGATCGTGCGTGGGCATCTCGCAATAAATGGATCAACTGTTCCTTGTTCTGTGGTTCAATTTGCAAAAACTGCCTGAGCCGTATAAACCAGGAATGCGTGTCGTCTTCTTTATTCAATGTCGTAGCCCTCGGTTGAGTAAGGATTATCAAAGCCTAATGCTGCCAGCAACTCGATTTCAAGCGCTTGCATAACGGCGGCATCATGGTCTTCAATATGATCATAGCCTAATAAATGCAATGTTCCATGAATGACAATCAGTGCCCAGTGGGCAATAAGGGGTTTGCCCAAGGCGATGCTTTCATCGTGTAAAACCGCCGGACACACCATCACATCGCCCAGAAAAGGGCAGTCTTGTGTGATGTAGTCAGGGATGTCGGATGGGAACGCCAGCACGTTGGTTGCTTTGTTTTGTTTGCGATAGAGGTGGTTGAGTTGAGTGATTTCATCTCGGTCAACAAAGCGCAGTGTGATTTCAGCGCCGGCCGATTGTGTTTCAATGGTGCGTGTGGCCCAATGCCTTAAAACAGCGTCTGTTACTGGGGGCTTGTCGTTGCAAGCCTGTTGAATATCGATGTGTGTCTTCATTAGGGTGCGTTCATGATCCAGTGTATTTGCTCGTTTAAATCAATATTGATACTCGACAGTTCTTCAATGGCTTTGTTCTCGTAAACCGGCTCATTTGTGTTGGTTTTAAAATGTGCTAAAACGGCTTTGTCCCGCTCAGTATACAGCCAGGCAATCTGGGGGGCAAATAAGCGAATCATGGCATTCACCCATTGATCCAATACCTGCCAGTATGGGTTGTCGGTTAAGGTCATTTGATATTTATTGATTAGTTTTTGCGCGTGCTTGGCATCGTACCATATTTCTGAGGAAACCCATCGATTCACGGTAAATAAACGGATGGGGAGTCCGAGATTATTCATGCCAATGGCGACAATGTGCGTCATTGGATTGTCGATGTATTTATCCCAGTCTGCTATTCGGGCGGGTTTGATGTATTTGGGGATGTGTTTGTACCGAAGGAAACAGTGAAAGTGTCCATGTTCCGTGCTGTCGAAGTTTTCTCGGTGGCAATGGTAGAAATATTGAGCACCAGACGTGCGATCAATGCGATCACCTTTGGGATAATGGCGGAAACGTTCGTGTTGCTCGTCTTGTTGTAGCGTATAGTAGAGAATGCTGTTGCCGGTGCGATCGATGATTTGTTGTTGGGCGGTTAATAGGGACTCTGCTTGTTTTAATAAGCGTGCTTTTCGCCATGGGGTGATTGAAGGGTATTCAAATGTGTGGTCTGTCTGCATAAATCAAATTCTATTCAGGTTTATCAATGAAGAAAAGGGGCCCTTTAACGTGAGCGGCCCCTTCATTGGGATAGTGATTAACTACCGCTGCATTCAGAACCCGCGCACGCGCCGTTACACTCGGTGGAACCCGCACAAGCACCTGCGCAACCTTGGCATGTTGTCATGGGTGTTCCTGCGGTATCGTCTGCATATGCTGCAGGCATGATGGTAGCTGTTGATAATGTTGTTAATAATGCAGCAACTGCTAATGTTGATTTTTTCATGATAATCATCCTTGTATAATTAGTAAAACAATCGAACTCATATACATCGTAGCAGACTCTTCAGACGTCTTGTAGATTATAGGTGTAAAATGACATGAAAAGAAATTTTTTTAGGTTGAGACGCTATTTTCATGGGACAGCCCTGCAAGCGGTGCAAGTTGACGCGTGTTGAGGAAGTAAAAAAATTATCCCATCCCGCTTGTAAAAAGCGCATATTGCGGTATAGTAGCAGCGGAACTGTAGATAATATTATCTATCGATGCGTATTTTCTCATTAACCATGATGTTACTTTATAGAGGTAAAAAAACATGCCAACCCACACAAAAGAGCAAATAGAATTCCATATAAATATCCTGCAAGAGGCGCGCGTCCGCAATGCAGAATTAATAGCCACATACACAGAATGCAGGGATCAACTCACTTCCGACCCAAACTTTTCGCCTACAAGAGCATTATACAATAGGCTCATAGATGAGTTAGGAGTGTCGAACCAAAGATTGCTTGATGTTCAAAATCAATTAAACGAAGAACTCAGAAGCCTCATAAGGAATGAGTCATCTGATAGGCTTCTTGAGCAAGATCAAGCTGCTTTATTGGTA
This sequence comes from Legionella sp., assembly GCA_003507515.1. Taxonomy (GTDB): domain Bacteria; phylum Pseudomonadota; class Gammaproteobacteria; order Legionellales; family Legionellaceae; genus DDPF01. The sequence continues at coordinate 3,504 of DNVL01000121.1, read as the reverse complement.
TCTTTTAGTGGACTCGGTCTTCAACCCGCAGCAAGATCTCAAGATGAGACAAGGGCTCCCTCCCACCCGAACTCACCAAGTTACGGTAATTTTGTCGGTAATCCAGCGGAATGATCCGAAAAATAATAAAAAACTGTTCTGTGTGCTTGTGGTGAGGTTTTGGTGAAAACTCACCGCAAGCTTTTTGAACGTATCCACAAGCAAAAACATCACGCGAACCTGAATCACGGTGTGTATAGTGGGAACGAATTGTGGTGACTGCCCACTTCACGTATACTGATCATTGTTCACTCCGATAAGTTTCAATGGATTTATGATTGATTTGCATTGCCACAGCCATTTCTCTGATGGGGCGCTTAGCCCGGATGCGTTGCTTAAAAAAGCGTTGCATGCAGGCGTGTGTGTTTTAGCTCTGACAGACCATGACACCGTTGCTGGCCTTCAACCGTTGCATGAGGCGGCATGCGGTGCCGATATCACCCTTATCAATGGGATTGAGCTCAGTACGCGCTGGAAAAAACATGATGTTCATATTCTTGGCTTAAATATAACGCCTGACAACCCACACTTGTGTGCCTTGATTGCACAGCAAAATGAACGCCGAATCGCGCGTGCGCAAGCGATTTCAACGTGTTTGGTGGAGTCTGGCGTGAAGGATGCTTATCAAAAAGCGTGTGAAGTGGCAGGGCACGCCCGTGTAGGACGCCCGCATTTTGCAGAAGTTCTCGTCCAAGAAGGACTTGCTGTGGACATCGCGGCTGCTTTTAAACGTTTTCTTGGGCGAGGTTGCAGTGCCTATGTGCAAACCGAGTGGGTCAGTATTCCTGAAGCGGTCGCTGGCATTGTACAAGCAGGAGGGCAGGCGGTTGTGGCGCATCCGCTTAAATATAAATTGACCCGTTCAAAATTGCATGCGCTTATCGACCTGTTTAAGGAGGCCGGAGGGTGTGGTATTGAAGTGGTGTCGGGCGAGATGACCGTCACTCAAATCACTGAATTGGCTGGCATTTGCTTGCGTTTTGACTTGCAGGCCTCAACGGGCTCAGACTATCATCATGATCTCTCGCGCACAGGGCTTGGCCGACAGCGGCCATTGCCGTTAAACTGTACCCCTATATGGCATCAATGGACGATTTAATATGACTCAATTTTTCGCAATACATCCAGATAACCCGCAGGCACGATTGTTGCGACAAGCGGCCAGCGTGGTTGAAGAAGGGGGATTGATTGTCTATCCTACGGATTCAGGTTATGCGTTGGGCTGCATGCTCGGAAACAAATCGGCACTAGAGCGGATTCGTCGGTTGCGGCAATTGGGGAAAGATCACAACATGACATTGGTGTGCCGTGATTTGTCGCAATTGAGTACGTATGCCAAGGTGACAAATCCTATTTTTAGGCTATTGAAAGCATTTACGCCAGGCGCGTATACGTTCATTTTAAATGCAACCCATGAAGTGCCTCGCTTGATGTTGCATCCCAAGCGAAAAACATTAGGGCTTCGGGTGCCTGAAAACAAGATAACCTTGGCTCTGCTAGAATGCTTGGATGCGCCACTCATGAGTACCACGTTGATTTTGCCAGGCGCAACAGCGCCTTTGAGTGAGCCTGAGGCCATTCTAGATTTATTGGGCAATCAAGTGGATTTAACCATTGATGGGGGACACTGTGGACATGAGCCAACCACCGTGGTCGATTTGACCGGTGAATACCCGGTTGTGTTGCGTGAAGGGAAAGGGGATCCGGAGCCGTTTCGGTAAGTCACATTTAATCATGAATCAATGAAGAGGGTTTTGATGTCGGTTTTTAGCAATAACAAGCGGGTTGTTTCAGGCATGCGAGCCAGTGGCTCACTGCACCTAGGCCATTACCATGGGGTTATTAAAAATTGGGTTAAACTACAACATCAATATGATTGTTATTTTTTTGTGGCCGATTGGCATGGATTGACCACACATTATGATGAATCACGCACCATCGAACAGAACCTGTGGAATATGGTGGTGGAGTGGTTGGCGTGTGGTGTGAACCCGAGTCTATCGCGTTTGTTTATCCAATCGTGGGTTCCTGAGCATGCGGAACTGCATTTACTGTTGTCGATGATAACGCCCATGGGTTGGCTTGAACGGGTGCCTACGTATAAAGATCAACAGATAAAATTGCATGAAAAAGATTTATCCACTTATGGATTTTTAGGGTACCCTTTGTTACAAAGTGCAGATGTCTTGTTGTACAAAGCAGATTTTGTGCCGGTGGGTGAAGACCAGGTTGCACACATTGAGTTGATTCGAGAAGTGGCTCGACGCTTTAATTTTCTTTATAGCCGAGAACCTAATTTTGAAGCCTTGGCACAAGATGCCATTAAAAAAATGGGCAAGAAAAATGGTGCGCTTTACGTGCAACTCAGACGCGCATTTCAGCAAGAAGGATGCCACGATTCATTGGATACCGCACGTGCGCTGCTGACCAGCCAACACAATCTATCCATGGGGGATAAGGAACGGTTATTTGGCTATTTGGATGGCTCGGGTAAAATTATTTTACCTGAGCCGCAAGCATTGCTCACCGAACATGCTAAAACACCAGGACTTGATGGTCAGAAAATGTCCAAATCATACCATAACACGATTAATTTGCGTGACGAACCGGCCATTGTTGAGAAAAAAATACGGACCATGCAAACGGATCCAGCACGTGTTAAACGCACCGACCCCGGTGAACCTGACAAATGCCCTGTGTGGCAATTGCATCAAGTCTACTCAGACACGGCCGTAAAAGACTGGGTGCAAACGGGATGTCGAACGGCTGGCATTGGGTGCATTGATTGCAAGCAGCCCGTCATTGATGCGATTAACCAAGAATTGCAGCCAATCCAAGCGTCCGTTCGGGAATACGAAGCCGATTTGAGTGCCGTGAAACGTATCGTGGCCGAAGGCAGTGAGCAGGCACGAGATGAGGCTAACAAAACATTAACCCACGTGCGTGAAGCCATGGGTTTAGACTATTAGGGTATGATGAATCATGAGCAGTGAACGATTGCAAAAATTACTAAGCCAGGCCGGATTTGGGTCTCGGCGTGAAATGGAACGCTGGATTGAAGCCGGCTTGATTCACGTGAATGGACAGCCTGCTAAGTTAGGCGATTCCGCCACATCGGATGACAAAATTAGTGTGAAAGGGCGGATCATTGATAACCCGTTAAAACTCGTCTATAAAACACGAATTTTGCTTTATTACAAACCTGTAGGCGAGATTTCAAGCCGCAGCGATCCGAAACACAGCCGCACGGTCTTTGATCATTTGCCCCATTTAAAACAAGGCCGTTGGGTGCAAGTGGGTCGACTGGACATTAACACCTCCGGTCTATTGATTTTTACGAACAATGGCGAATTGGCCAATCGATTGATGCATCCTAAATACGAGTTGGAGCGTGAATATGCCGTGCGTGTCTATGGGCAAGTGAGCCCTGATGTGATCAAGGCCTTGCTCGCCGGTGTGCCCTTT
>DNVL01000159.1 GCA_003507515.1 Legionella sp. | reverse complement strand
TTACAATTTATGGCACGGAGCCTCGATCATTAAAAATTGACAATTATTTTTATGACGAACATTTAATGATATTAGCTATTTAATCACCACATTGGTGCTTTAAGAGTCTAATAGTTCCATTCTATTATTGTAAATTTACACTCAGATTATTTCTTACATTCATACACAATGGTGGGTGCGCCTATGTCTGAAATTGAATTCCTATCAAATGGATTCATCATCCTAATTTCTCTGAAGCCGACTGTTTTAAGCATATTAATTAAAACGGAAGAATCATCGTAAAGGCGGACATTAAATGTTTCAATTTCAGTCTGAATGATTTGGCTCCCATCAATAAGCTCGTACCTATCAATTGAGTGACATACACTATCTTCAAGTGTCTTTAAACGGTTTACAATAATCATTTTACCATCTGGCTTATGGCACACAAGCCCACGCCAAATGCCAAATTGATTTGGTACAGATTTGGACGATTCTGCCTCAAAAACTAAAATGCCATCTTCACTTAAATGTTCATATAGTACTTTTAGGGATTTCTTAACTACATCTAAATCAATAATATGGCCAAACGAACCGCTAGGAATAAAAATCAGGCCATATTGTTCTGTCTTCGCTAAATCTTCAACAAAACCATGCCACACTGTTGGGTGGAGATGCCTTAGAGCGGCCTTGGCATGCAACGCCTCTAACATATGCTCACTTGCATCAAAGCCGTGAACGTCAAAGCCTTCTTGAAGTAAGGGGAGTAGAAAGCGACCCGTTCCACACATGGGTTCCAAAATAGAGCCCACTGCATTGCTCATATAAGAGCGATAAAATGCGTAAGCATCCTCAGGTGGTTCTGGTCTAATCAAGTCATAAAATTGAGTACATAAGCTAAGGTAACTACCCAGTTTCTGTTGTGTCATTTATACCCCTATCTTTAATCTTCGCGCACCATTTATTACCATCGATGACATCATGTTCCATGGCAATTTTTAAATTTACGATGGCTACCACAAGGGCAATCCATGGTACGAGATATTATTTGTTCAGTATGAGTGGTTGGTAGATGTTGGCCACCAACATAATACCACCGCCCCTTTTCAAATATAAACTCACTTTTTTCATGTATTGATTTTAAATGAGAACCATCCACAAAACTTGCCTCAAACTCCACATAACCTAGGCTTAAGCTTTCAGTGACGGACTTAAGTACATTGAGCTTAATCCAGGTAACTCTTTTTGCCCAACGTTTTGCATCCAGCTCTTGAAAGCCAGCCAAGGCGTTGCCGCGCATGGTCTCTTTGATGTAATCAATATTAGCCATTGTATAAGCTGAATACCGAGAACGCATTAGCGCTTCTGGCGTCTCTGGACGTTGTTTGCCCGTGATAAAAGGCTCACAACAGAATAAATAATTTTTTTGAGAATCACAGGGGCACACATCATCACGTATCTTATTCACTCTACGGCTCCTGCCTACCTTCAGCTGTCTCATAGACTTTATTTTTGTTTCGTTTGCCCACGGCAACCACCAAGAGGAGCATTCTATTATCGTGCACTTGATAGACCAATCGATAGCCCGCTTGATGTAATTTGATCTTGTAGCAATCCTTAAGCTGCCCGCTCAATTTGGCAGAAATAACATGCGGGTTTTCCAGTCGCCGTTTTAATTGTTTTTTAAATTGCTCTTGCAATTCCTCGGATAGTTTTTCCATTCTTTTAAGACAAGAGGGTGAAAATGCAGCTCATAGATCATCAAGCTCAACCTTAATTGATGTGAATGGCGCTGAAAGGCGTTGTTCTACTATGTTTTTAAGTTCGTTATCATCAACAGCATCCATCAGTTTTTCAAACGTATCCACTGGGATCAAGTAAGCGGCGGCGATGTTGTGGTTGAGAATAACCACGGGCATTCCATGCGCATCATTAATGAGTTTCGTTGGATTTTTCTTTAACTCGCTAATGCTAGCGACTTGCATTTTAACGACCAAAATAAAGATCTGTATTCTGCATTAATTATAGGGCTTACCATGTTGGCATGTCAATTTTTCGTCAAAACCCAAGCAAGCGTTTTACTTTCAAAACGCCGGCTGATTCCCATTCCCCTAAACCGATCAGCTGCTTTTCGTTGTCGTACAATCGCACGCCAACCGTCCAATCCATTGCATCTGGAATACAGACCATCTTGCCTTGACGCAAAGCAAACACGGCATCATCATCAAGAGTAAGGGGAGGCAAATAGTCAACCGCGCGCTCCATAGGCAATAAACATTCATGGAGGCCGGCATGCGACATACCGGCCAACGCATCCAGGGGATACATTGGCTCGTCTGCTAGCCCCGCCGTATAAGTACGGTGCAATTTTGTGACATGTGCATATACGCCTAAGCGCTCACCAATGTCTTCGACCAAATTGCGGATGTATGTGCCTTTGCTGCACGTCACGGTCAATTGAAATAAACGGCCATCGAAACCATTTAATTGCAAATCATGGATGGTGACTTCACGCGGTTTGCGCTCTATATCAATGCCCTCTCGCGCAAATTTATACAAAGGTTTGCCATGGTGTTTGAGGGCTGAGAACATTGAAGGCAGTTGGAAAATAGGACCTATAAACTCGGCTAATACGGCCTTCAGTGCGTCTTCTGATATCGTAAAGTCATCCACTCGGGCTATTTCTTCCCCCATGGCATCGGCCGTATTGGTTTTAATCCCAAGCAAGCCCGTGACCTCGTAACATTTGTCCGCATCCAACAAATATTGACTAAATTTAGTCGCCTCACCAAAACAGAGCGGCAACATGCCCGTGGCCAGCGGATCCAAGCTACCGGTATGACCCGCTTTTTTCGCATGAAACAAACGCTTTACTTGTTGAAGAACGGCATTGGATGTCAGGTCACGGGGTTTATTGACGAGCAAGAGGCCATTCACGACCTGCTTATCAGTCGGCTTTTCGTTCATCATCGGGTTCTGGTGGGTTTACTTCATCAATTAATCGGCTTAAATGACGACCGTATTCAATGGATTTATCGAGAATAAAATGCAGCTGGGGCACCGTACGCAACGTAAGGGTGCGCGCCAATGCCGAACGCAAATAGCTCGCTGCTGCATTTAAAATCGCTTCAGCCATGCCCGCTTCGTCATTTAAAACGGTGAAATAGACTTTGGCATGGCCTAGGTCTTTGGTCACCGTCACGGCAGAAATGGTAATAAAGCTAGGCAGTCTCGGGTCTTTGACTTCTTGTTTAATGATTTGCGCCAGTTTACGCTGCATCATTTCTGCAATACGGTCCGTTCGCTTAAAGTCAGTGCTCATAATGTTCGCTTGATTTCGATGGTTTCAAAGACCTCAATGAGATCGCCTGGCTTCACGTCATTGTAGTTTTTAACACCAATGCCGCATTCAATGCCTTGCCGAACCTCTAGCACGTCATCTTTAAATCGACGCAGCGATTCCAATGTGCCTTCGTAAATCACGATGTTATTGCGCAATACACGAATGGGATTGTTGCGTTTAATCAACCCTTCGATCACCATGCATCCCGCAATCGCGCCAATTTTTGGTGAGCGGAACACATCACGCACTTCAGCAATCCCGACGATTTCTTCTTTAAACTGAGGAGACAGCATGCCCGTCAACGCGCCCTTCACTTGATCGACAATGTCATAAATGACACTGTAATAATTCAGCGGTACAGATTCTTGTTCAGCAAGCCGTTTCGCACCGGCATCCGCCCGCACGTTAAAGCCAATCAATAATCCATTGGACGCCAAAGCCAAGTGCACATCAGACTCTGTGATGCCGCCAACACCGCTGGCGATGATTTCTACTTTCACTTCATCATTGGATAATTTAACCAATGCATCAGCGATGGCTTCAACAGAGCCTTGCATATCAGCCTTCAGCACCACGTTCATGACTTTCACTTCAGCCGCGGTCATGTTTTCAAAGATGCCTTCCAGCGATGTTTTTTGACGTCTAGCCAATTTAACATCACGGAATTTTCCTTGACGGAACAAGGCGACTTCACGTGCTCTTTTTTCATCCGGTACAACAATGGCCTCATCGCCTGCATGGGGAATGGCTGACAACCCTAAAACCTCAACTGGCATAGAAGGACCCGCACTATCCACCAACTCACCGCTATCACTCACCAGCGCCCGAACACGGCCATATTGAAAGCCTGCTAACAGGATGTCGCCTTTGCGCAACGTTCCGCGTTGTACCAGAATAGTCGCCACAGGACCGCGTCCTTTGTCTAGTCTGGATTCAATGACCACGCCCTTTGCGGCGCCATCGGTATGCGCCGTTAACTCCAGCACTTCTGCTTGCAGCAAAATGGCATCCAATAAATCATCGACACCTAACCCTGTTTTTGCGGAAATATTAACAAACATCGTGTCGCCACCCCATGCTTCAGGAACGACATCATAACCCGAGAGCTCCGTCATCACACGCTCCGGATCAACACCGGGTTTATCCATTTTGTTAATCGCAACAATAATCGGTACTTTTGCCGCTTTCGCATGTTGCACGGCTTCAATGGTTTGTGGTTTAACCCCATCATCTGCTGCAACAATCAAAATAACAATATCCGTTGCCTGTGCGCCACGTGCTCGCATCGCTGTAAATGCCGCGTGTCCTGGGGTATCCAAAAAGGTCACCGTACCTTTTGACGTGGTCACATGGTACGCACCAATATGCTGTGTAATGCCACCCGCCTCGCCTGCCGCTACTTTCGTACGGCGAATATAATCCAACAGGGATGTTTTTCCGTGATCGACATGCCCCATGATGGTCACAACAGGTGCGCGCGGCTCATCCAAACTGCCTTTGGTAACCGCATCATCCAGGGTGTGTTCAATCGCATCATCTTTCAGTAAACGCGCAACGTGGCCCATTTCTTCCACAACAATAATAGCGGTTTCCTGGTCAATGACTTGGTTAATGGTTGCCATGGCGCCCAAGCCTATCATCACTTTAATGACAGCAGCCGCCTTGACAGACATGCGTTTGGCAAGCTCTGCGACAGTAATGGTTTCAGGAATAAGCACATCGTGAACAGCCGGTGCGGTTGGCATGGCAAAACCATGCGTTAAAGACTCTTCCGCTTCACGGTATTTTTCGGATTTCTCATGGCCTTTGCGTCGTTTGGATTTATTGCGTTTTGCGTGGGCTGATAAATCAATTTCGTTTTCAGCGCGCTTGGTCGGCGGCTGGTATTTGCCTTTTTTCTTGGCTTTTTTAAAGTCAGGCTTGCTTTCTGTTGAATCACTGGCGGCAGGCTTTTTCTTCTCGACTTTATTTTCAACAACAAGAGGTTCCTCGATAACCGAATCAACCATAGGCTGGGCAATTGGGGCCTCAACGGTTAACGCATCTTCCACAATATCGACAACCGGTTTTAAATCGGGGACATGATCTTCAACAACCCCATGCTCGGCTATCGGTGCTTCAGGAGGCATAACCGCGTCAATAACAGGCGTGTCTGCAACCACTTCAGGTTCTATTGGCGGCTGCTCTGGGAGCGCACTGCTTTTCACATACACGCGTTGTTTACGAACCTCAATGTTAACGGTTTTACCACTATGCGCATCATGGCCCAAGGTGACTTTCGATACACTTTTTCGTCTTAATGTAATTCTGTCAGGTGCTGATTGCTCTGTTCCATTTGACGCACCTTTCAAGTAGCTCAGGAGGACGCGTTTCTGATCTTCTCTAACAACCTGTTCTTCATCAGTCATGGACAATCCAGCTTCCTGCAACTGGCTCAATAAGCGCTCAACAGGGATCCCCACAACTTGCGCCAATTGTTTTACCGTCACATCCGCCATAATTTAACCCTCTTTAGACCCGCCCTATTGAGGGCCCGTCTTCATTCATAAATGGATATTACATGCTACTGAAACCAAGGTTCCCGTGCTTTCATGATCAGTGCAGCCGCTTTCTCTTCGGTCATGCCAGGCATGTCTAGAAGCTCACCCACCGATTGCTCTGCCAAATCATCCATGGTTCGAATACCAATGGATGCAAACTGTATGGCTAACTCTGGCGTTATCCCTTCCATAGCGGCAAGGCTCACGGCATGACCACCCAACTCTTCACCCGATGCCAACGCCTGGGTTAACAACGTGTCATTTGCACGATTACGTAATTCTTCAACAATGTCTTCATCAAAATCTTTGATGGCTAGCAACTCATCTATCGGAACATAAGCAATTTCTTCTAACGATGAAAATCCATTGGCCACCAGCAACAATGCAATCTCTTCATCAATGGCCAGTGCTGTTGTAAATAGCTTCACAATTTTCAGCGATTCTTCCTGACTCTTGCCTTCAAATTCTTCGACGGTCATCACATTCAGTGTCCAACCGGTCAGTTGACTCGCCAAACGCACGTTTTGACCATTGCGACCAATGGCTTGCGACAACTGGTCTTTATGCACCGCCAAGTCCATGGTGTGTGAGTCTTCATCGACCACAATGGAGGTAATGTCAGCCGGCGCCATTGCATTGATCACCAATTGTGCCGCATTATCATCCCATAAGACAATATCAACACGCTCACCGCCTAACTCACTAGAGACCGCTTGTACGCGTGCACCACGCATACCGACTAACGCCCCAATGGGATCGATTCGACCATCATTTGTTTTGACGGCAATTTTAGACCGATTGCCGGGTTCACGCGCGGCAGCCTTCACTTCAATGATATTTTCGCCTATTTCTGGCACTTCAATCCGGAATAATTCAATCAACATTTCTTTCCGAACGCGGCTCACCAACAACTGAGGACCACGCGCTTGGTCGTTAATGTCATACAGGTAAGCGCGAACACGATCGTTTGGCCGAAACATTTCCTGAGGCAGCATTTCTGCACGCGGCATAAAGGCTTCTGCTTTGCCTCCTAAATCAATAATCACGTTATCACGCGTTACTTTCTTAACGGTTCCATAAACCAATTGACCCATTCTATTTTTAAATTGATCAATCACGAGCTGCCGTTCTGCTTCACGAATTTTTTGAATGATCACTTGACGTGCTGTTTGTGCTGCAATTCGACCAAATTCGATAGAAGGCATGGATTCTTCTATGCGGCCACCCAGTTGAATGGACGGCATACGCGCTTGCCCTTCTTCAAGGGTTAACTCACGATCTGGATACTCAACCGCATCATCCGCCACGACATCCCAATAACGGAATGTTTCATATTCACCAGTACGGGCATCGAGGGCTACGCGAATACCAAATTCGGCGTCAGACAATTTGCGCGTGGCTGATTCCAATGCCGATTGAATGGCCTCCAAAACAACCTGTTTGCTCACGCCTTTCTCGTTGGATAATGCTTCAGCAACTAATAACAATTCTTTGCTCATGGCTCGCCTCACTAGACCGTCAAATTTGCTTTCACAATATTTGAAAAAAGAAAATCCTGCTGCTTATTATCGATTGTTAACACCAATGTCTGTTCATCGGCTGATGCAATCGTACCCACAAATTTACGTTTTGTATTCACCGGCTTAAATAATTTAATTTGAACGTCCAAACCCATATACCGCTGATATTGGCGGCTATGAAACAAGGGCCTTGGAATACCGGGCGAAGACACTTCTAAACTGTAATTTCCAGAAATAGGATCCTCGACATCCAAAATTGCACTGATCTGGCGACTGACTTTCTCGCAGTCTTCCATGCCAATGCCGACGGCGGTATCGATATAAATCCGCAACAAGGAATGTTTTCCCTGCGCCAGATACTCGCAACCCCACAGCTCATATCCCATGCTGTCAAGGGTTGGCTGTATTAATTGTTCAATTTCGCGTTGAATCATGTTTCTCTCGTGCAAGCCATTCACCACAATGAACCCAGCGAGCGATGCGGGGTGATGAAATACCTATATGGTTTATCGTANNCTTCGGGTTATGAGCCCGACGAGCTACCAGGCTGCTCCACCCCGCATCAACTGAGGCCCATTCTACAGAGAACCAACGCCCTTGGCAAGTGATTTTTATAATTTTCTATAAATTTGTTGTCAATGGCATCGGTTCCTTCAGTGGGAGTACTGACTAATCAAGAGTGAAGGCACTCTCATAAACGGGCGTTTTCGTTGGCTCTATCTGCTCTCGTTGAACTCGTTGAAATAGACGACCATATCCAGTAATGGGGACATCATCCATCTCTGGTGCTTCCTCTTCAGGAACGGGCGCGGTTGCCTCGCTTGTTTGCGTAAAATAAGCATGAATATCCAATGGGGCATTGATGAGTTCCACCGAGGCCGCCTTGAGCAAAATGCAGACGCCTAGAAACAGCGTAGTCAATTCATCCCATAAAACCACTACTGCTGTGAATGGCAATGCCATGATCATGGCAACCGCTTGCAAGCTGCGTTCCAAGATAGGTACATCTGCCATCCATGTTTCTTGAAGTACGCTAACAATCTCATTTAAATGCAAAAAGCCTGAAAAGTAGATCTGTTGCCTATTTGTTTCAATAGCCGCATGGATAGAATCGCTCTCCACCTTTCTGAAGGCCGTGTAAATACCATGGATGACCTCATCGGGCGTCTCGCTAAAAGCGCCGATGATAGCAGCGTTACTGGTTACATCTACGTGCGTTAGTTTTGCAAATACATTTTGAAAATCAGCGTTGGTTAAACGTTCAGGAGCCATTGTTAAGATCGAGTCTCTTACTGATGCTATCCATATTTTTTTAAATAACGAATGAATCTCATCCGCCGTTAATCCCTCCAGCTCTACCTCACGCCCCATTAACATTGATTGCTCAGATTCAGTTATTGGATAAAAACACATGCAAAAGAAGGTGTCTTCAATCAATATGAGCTCTGAAAAATGGACGCTCGGTGAGCGACTAGTCTGAATTTAATGTTGTCCTGCCTCGCTGCAATCCAGGCGCCGGTGATCATGATGAGCCAGAACCGCGCCGCGAAAAAGGATCGCATCGCCAACCGCCACGACTATGAGATCAACTTGCGCACCACGGTCGAGCTGCTGCGGCTGCACCGCAAGGTCGACAAGGTCTTCAACAAGCTCGGGCAGATGGAAGGCAAAGTGGACGATGTCGCACTCAATACCGAAGTGGTCGTTACCGAGGTGGCCGGTTTGCCGGAACCAGGAGCGGGCCGGCCGGTGAAATGATGGCCCCCCGGTCAGGCTCTGGCGGTCAAATTCCCGTCCGCGCAATCCACCGGTCGATCTTCGCCTCCAGCACCGGCAGCGGCAAGGCGCCCGAGCCCAGCACCTGGTCGTGGAAGTCGCGGATGTCGAAGCGGGCGCCAAGTTCGACCTCTGCCTTGCGGCGAAGGCGCTGGATCGTCAGCGCCCCGATCTTGTAGGCCAGGGCCTGCGCAGGATTGGCTATATAGCGTTCGACTTCGGCGGTGGCATCGCTGCGGCCCATGCCGGAATTGGCCAGCATGTAGTCGATCGCCTGCTCCCGGCTCCAGCCCTTGGTGTGGAGACCGGTATCGACCACCAGCCGCATGGCGCGCAGCATTTCGTCATCGAGCGTGCCCCAATGCTGCCAGGGATCGTCGTACAGCCCCATCTCGAAGCCCAGCGTTTCGGCATAGAGTGCCCAGCCTTCAAGATAGGCGGTGTTGCCGCCAAACCGCTGGAAATCCGGCAGCGCGGCGTTTTCCTGGGCAAGGCTGATCTGGAAGTGATGACCCGGCGCACCCTCGTGCAGATAAAGCGTGTTGATACCGGTGAGGAACCGGCTGGGAAGATCATAGGTGTTGAAGAAGAAGATGCCCGGGCGTTTGCCGTCGGCGGAACCTTCACTGTAGCTGCCGCCCGCTTCGTACTTCTCGCGGAATGCGGGGTAAGGCTGGATCAGCAGCGGGGTCTTGGGTAAGTGCCGGAAGAATTTCGGGGCCAGCGCATCGACCTTGCGTCCAGCGGCCTCGAAGCCGAGCCGCAGGTCGTCGGCAGTCTCGGGATGGTACTTGGGATCGCTCCGCAGGTGCTCGAAGAACGCCGGCAGCGGGCCGGTGAAGCCCATCCGGACCTTGACCTTGTCCATTTCACCCTGGATCCGCGCGACCTCGGCCAGGCCAAGCCTGTGGACTTGCTCCGGATCGAGATCGAGCGTGGTGTTGGCGCGCACCAGCAGGCGGTAAAGCCGTGCCCCATCCTTCATCTCCGAAAGCCCAACCCTTTCTCGGGCAACCGGCAGGTAGTCCTGCGCAAGGAAACCGCGCAGCCGGCGATAGGCGGGGTACACCTCGCTTTCGATGGCCCGCCGGTACTCCTTCGCCAGGCGATCTCGGTCGGCCGGCGAAAATTCGTCCGGCATTGCCAGGATCGGCGCGTAGAACGGCGATTGTTCGACCGGTTGGGCGAGCAGGGCGTCGATCTGGCCAAGCATGTTGGTAACGGTCAGGCGGGTTTCGACGACTCCGCTTTTCATGCCCTTGCGGAACCGTGCAACCGCATTGTCGAGAACCCGGGCGAAAGCGCGGTTGCGCTCGAGATTGTGTTCGTAGTTGGCGACCGTTGTCAAAGGTGTGCCAGCCTCGCCAGAGGCATAGCTCGGGTAGTCGACATGCAGACCATAGAAATGGTTGAACGGTCGGACTTCGACGAGCGCGGCGTTTTCGGGCAGGAGGAACGCACGCTCCTGCTCCTTCATTTCGCGGAAAACATCGTAGGATATCTGCTGTTCCGGCGACAGCGCGGCGCGATCGATCGTGGCCAGACGGGCAAGCGCCTCCGCACTGGCGGCACGTTCGCGGCGCAGCAGCTCGTCGGTGAACAGCATCGCCAGCCTGTCGGCCGGTACGTCCTGTCCGCGGGAAAGGCCCCCGATCGGATCGAGGAGAGCGCCGTTGCGGGCGTCATCGCGGAACAGCTGTTCGAGCTGTGCCGCCGGCGTGATGACGGCAGCGCCGCCTTGCGGTGCGGCAGAAGCACCGACACAGCCCGCCAGGGCCAGCAGCAGCGGTGCGGCGATCCGCGCGGTCAGGCCTCGCGTTACCACCAGGGTCTTGCCCGATACCACTTGGTGAGGACGTACTTGACGCCGCGCTTCACCGGGGTGCCGGCATGGAGCGCGTTGCGGTTGGGGGTGCCATCGGGGCTCATGTTGTTCCACACCAGCAACGCACCGGGCTGCGGCGGCACGCTGAGGTTGATCTTGGGAAAGTCGGTGCTGCCACCTTCTTCTACCGCGTTGAGATAGGCCATCGCCGTCCAGGTCCGCTGGCCGGCCCGGTTTTCCTCTTCCCAGTATTCGCCCCCGGTATCGAACCAGTCGTAGTGGGCGCGGAATTCCTGCCCAGGCTGATACCGCTGGCCCTGGATGGTTTCCCCGAATCGGGAATTGATGCCCAGAAGATCATCGATCCGCCGCTGCAGCATCTGGATGAACGGGTCCTGGGGATCGACGTCGCCCGAAAAGCTGGTCCTGCCTTGCGATGCGCCGGTTCCGCCGAAAACCGCGGAAGGTTTGGCGACGGCATCAACCGTTGCCATCAGGCGCTGACACTCGGTGGCCGAGAAGAAGTCAGCTATGCCGAAGATCACAAGCCCATCGACCGGGAGGCGATATGCCGCAGGGTCAGCGGCGAGCCGGGCAGTGACCGACTCTCCCTGAGCCTTCAGCGCGGCAGTCTCGGGGTGTGTTGCGGAACGGGTGGAGCGAAGGGCCATGGTGTGGCTTCTGTCATGGCGCAAGCCCGGGGGGACCGCAAGTCTCGCGGCTCCATCCGAATCGGACTGAATTGATGAGGCAATCTGCAATAATAGTGCAATACAATATTTACTTTGTCCGGTTGGTTATTATTAGCAGCGTTTGTAGAAGCCGGGAATGAAGCATTCAACCGGTCGGGTCGCGGACCAGATGCTTGCCGAAGCGAACAGGGGAGCTTCGGGAGTGGTCAATGTTCCCAACCGAAGATGTGGATTGCATGCGGTATTTAGACTTGTTTTCAACGCTATTGGCGCAAGCTGGGCGTTCGGTTTTCCACGGGGGGCAAAGGGACGCTTTGCATGGATAGGGGAATCCACGGTTCGGTTTGGGAAAGTGCGGAGCGTGCGGGTCCTAGTCTGATCCAGGCGCGCGCACTCTATTCGATGCGCCGCCGCCGCGATGCCGCCTTCAATGGCCGCGACCTGTTGGGCGAGCCGGGCTGGGACATCCTGCTCGATCTCTATATCGGCGAATGCGAAGGGACCCGCATTCAGGTTTCGAGTGTCTGCCTCGACGCGGGCATTCCCTCCACCACCATTCTTCGCTGGCTCGCACGGCTCGAGCGCGATGGGCTCATCTATCGCTCGGCTGACACTATCGATGGCCGCCGCC
>DNVL01000085.1 GCA_003507515.1 Legionella sp. | reverse complement strand
TGATGTGTATTTTGATTTATTCAACAGAAGCGTGGCGGCAGGTTGGATTTCAGAGGAGATGTCTTCTTCCATCCTGACGCAGGCTCCTATTTTGGGACGCTCCTTGCTCCATGAATTATTGTTCCGGCGTACTAAAACAAAGGATGCGCAGAAGGATGCGTTCTCTTTGAAAAGCTATCTTGATGCGGTGGATCGATTGCGAGGCTTAACCGTTTTAAGTCATCCGGCGTATATGGCACTTTTTACGGCTGAAAATAGGAGTGGTTTTTCTGTCGTGCACCAGGCCGTCAATGCACCACACCTCGCTGTCGCGCGCGTATTTATGGCGTGGTTTAAAGAAAACCCCTATTTTTCATCTGAAGACAGATGCTTGCTCGTTTATTATAAAAGTAAAAGTCAAGCGTGTGAAAACCCGGCGAAAGACGCGAGAAGGGCGCCTAGGCGGGCGCATGGAAAAGAGGGCGCGAAGGAAATTAATGCTCAAATGACGCAATGGAAAAAGACTTTGTCGCGCCCGTCTGAGCGCGTGAGCTCGTCCAACTTATCGATGTTTAGGCCTGTTGCCGCCGCAACCACAGAAAACAACGAAATGGCCTCTTGGATTCATTCCTGGGTCCCCAGCAGTTTGTCTATGAAAGGGCATTCCTAGCGGCATTATGCCATTCGATGGTCACAATTTTTTATCAACAAGATGGTTCTGCAGCTGAACATAATCCGGCAACCCCTTCACATAGGGTGGGTATGCTTCCCCTTGTATCAGCGGTTCTAAATATCGACGACAAGCATCGGTTATTCCCATGCCATCTTCACGGATAAAGTGAGCGGGCATGGCTTTTTCTTGGTTGGCCACGTCCGACAAGGGGACTTGATCGATAAACCATTGATATGGCGAATCTTGTTCGCGCACGATGATGGGCATAATGGCATTTTCACCCCTGAGGGCTAACTCGACTGCCGCTTGTCCAAGGGCATAGGCTTGCTCAACATCCACTTGAGACGCAATGTGGCGAGCTGCGCGTTGGAGATAATCGGCAACGGCCCAATGGTACTTTAATTTTAATTCGCGTTTGATGATCTGAGCGATCACGGGTGCCACCCCACCCAGTTGGGCATGACCAAATGCATCTCGCAAACCGGCATCACTTAAAAATTGCCCTTGTTCATTGCGAATGCCTTCAGATGCCACGATGACACAAAAGCCATATTTTTTCACGCATTCAGCGACCCGGCTCAAAACGCGGGCTTCAACAAAAGGAACTTCTGGAAAAAGAATAATATGAGGGGTTTCATGAGGACCCGCACCGGCTAAACCACTGGCGGCCGCTATCCATCCTGCATGCCGTCCCATGACCTCAAGAATAAATACTTTAGTCGATGTGGCGGCCATTGACGCCACATCAAAGCTGGCTTCGAGCGTTGAAATGGCAACGTATTTGGCGACCGATCCAAAGCCTGGGCACGTGTCGGTGAAAGGCAGGTCATTGTCCACTGTTTTTGGAATGCCAATGCAGGTGACGGGATAGCCGGCCTCAGCACTCATTTTCGCCACTTTATTGGCCGTGTCTTGTGAATCGCCACCACCGTTGTAGAAGAAATAACCAATGTTATGGGCTTTAAAGACATCCAGCAAGCGTGCAAATTCAGCTGCATCACCTGACAGTTTGTATCGGCAAGAACCAAATGCGCCCGAAGGGGTATGCATCAGCTGGGCGATGGCTTCATCCGTTTCAAGTGACGTGTCAATCAAGTCTTCTTGCAGTGCACCCAAAATGCCATTTTTAGCCGCATAAACGCGGCCAATGTGTTGGGGGTGTTGACGGGCTGTTTGGATTACACCGCAAGCGGATGCATTGATCACGGCAGTAACCCCGCCTGATTGGGCGTAGATGGCATTTTTTATGGTCATAGTCATTCCTTTAAATCCAAAACCCCATATTCATGGAGCACTGCATCAATGTGTTCAATCAGTTTCAAAAATTCAGGCTGTAACGCGTCAACATGGCTGACTTGCCTCGCAAGGCCTTCCAAATGGGCGACTTGCTGTTGCAATTGGGTGACGCCACAAAAGCAACAGGCGCCGTGTAATTTATGAGCGACAAACGCGAGTCCCAATAGATCGTTGTCTTGGTTCAGCTGGATAAATTCCTCGCGATTCTTGTGTAATTCCATCACGAATTGGGTGAGAAAGTCAACCGCCAAGGCGTGATTTCCAGAGGATTTTTTAACGCATAAAGGCCAATTGATCGCGTTTGTGTTGGATTTGCTGATGATTTGCAATAGATGCAACAGGAGTTGCTTTTCTTCGACTGGCTTTTGTAAACACAAGTCAATCCCGGCTTTATGCAAACGCTCTTGCTGTATGTCTTTCCCGTTGGCGCTGATTAAAATGATGGGTGTGTCTTTGTTCAGTAGGGACGATTGACGAATTTCACGTGCAGCGTCTAGCCCATTCAACTTCGGCATCTGCAGGTCTAATAAGATAGCCGAGAAGCGTTTTTTGTTGCAAAGAGCAACCGTTTGTTCTCCATCATCAACTGTATCGATGTGTGCGCTTTTACCCAACAAGGCATTGAGCAATAACTGGTTTACACGGTTGTCTTCGGCTATCAGCAATTGCGGATTTGCCTTGTGTAATTGTGCACGCAATGTAGCTAATTCTTGATTCTGGATTTTCGTGTTCGACGATTGATTCAGTGCGATTTCAATGGCGTCATGTAATTTTTTGATATTGGGGGGTTTGAATAATAACCCTTGTGCGCCGAGCGCTGTATGATTTGGAATAAACCATTTGGATATCAGCAAACAAGGCATGGTTTGTTGATGAAGAATATGGGATATTTGCGGTTCACAGCCTTGATTGACGTTAATAAAGGCTAGCTGGCAATCGGGATGATGAGTAAACGTTGCTGCTAATTGGTTTAAATGCTGCACCTGAATGCATTGAATACCCCAGTAGTTTAACCCATTGCACAGTGCCTCTAAGTACAGGGGATTGTCGTCGAAACAAATGGCTTTGATGTTTGCAAATCGGTGCGTTTGATGTTTCTCTATTTCATAAGCCGCTAATTTTTCTAATGTGAGGTACACCGAAAAAGTAGACCCTTTGTGGAGCTCACTGTGGATGACGATGCGCCCTTGCATGTGTTCGGCTAGCTGTTTACAAATCACCAACCCGAGGCCCGTGCCGCCATATCGCCGAGTAATGCTGGTATTGGCTTGATTAAAGGCATTGAATAGCTGCGTTTGGTCTTCCGATGAAATACCAATGCCCGTGTCAGCAATTGACACACAGAAGGTATAGGTTGTATCGGTCTCTTGCTCAATACGAGTGCGAACCAGCACATAGCCGTGGTCTGTGAACTTAACGGCATTGCTCACGAGACTGCTGATGATTTGTTTAAGACGCAGTGGATCGCCCAGGATGGTGTTGGGCACGTCAACGGCTGTGATGGGAATCAAATCAATGCCCTTGCTGTGCGCGTTGGGTGCAATAAGCGCTAAGACGTCGTCAATACACGTGCGAATATTGAGAGGAATGCTGTCTAGGTGCAATTTACCGGCGTCCATTTTTGAGTAGTCAAGAATGTCGTTAATGATCGCCAATAAATCTTGAGCGGACGATTTGATGGTTTTTACATAGTCCACTTGGAGTGCATCCAGTTGACTGTCTAGCAACACGTTTGAGAAGCCAATCACCCCATTCATGGGGGTTCTAATTTCGTGACTCATGTTGGCGATGAACTCTGATTTTTGCCGAGATTTTTCATCGGATTTTTTTTTCTCAAGCGATAGATCAATGTTTTTTTCTTCTAATAATTCAAGGCCTTGTTGCAAGTCGGTGGTGGCTATTTCAATGTGGTGGTTTAACTCATTGATAATACTTAAATATTTGCTTTGTAAATGCGCGCAGCCTTGTTCAATAATGCCCAGCTCACCGGAGCTGGATACGTGAATGGTTGTTTCAAATTCATTATTTAAGATTTGTTTCATGCGGCGCCGCAAACGTGTAATGGGTCGGTGAATTTTTCTAGACAGGACGTAATGAATCGACAAGCCAATCAATAAGCCTATCAGGGTGATAAAAATGGTAAAAATATACATTTGGTAGCGTTTGATCAAAATGGGTTGTGTATCCATTTTCATGGAGACCCAACCTAGAGGGGCTTGTTTTCCAGGAGGCGTAATGGGTGAAGTAAACGTGACGGAGTAGGGAGAGGATTGCTGGCTGGTTACTGAGCTGACTGGGGATATTGGGGGAGTAAAGGACGTCAATGTGGCGTGGTTTCCGCCGTGATAGGCAAGTAGCTGGCCTTTGGCGTTATAAAAGGCAAGGGCTTTTATTTCAGGGTTAACGCTGGATGCCTCAATCAATGTTTGCAGGCCAACGCGGTCGCGGTGCTGCATGGCTTGTCGGGCCGCAGGGAGCAGTTGGTTGATAAATGCATGCCCCAAACGTGTCATTTGTTGGTTCAGCGCGTTGTTGTATTGGGTGTTATAAACGAGCGCAAACAGCATGGCAACCAAGAGGATTGGGATTGATGTGATGATTCTCAGCTGATATTTGATGCCTATTTGTTTCACATGCGCTCACACAGAGACCCCAGCCGACTATGCGTGACCAGGAAAGTCCGCTATTATAGCCCATTTATTTCGCAGGTTACAACGGAGTGCTTCATGAGAGTCAGAACCCGATTTGCCCCCAGTCCCACTGGTTTTTTGCACGTGGGTGGCGCACGCACCGCCTTGTTTTCTTGGGCTTATGCACGTCATCATCACGGACAATTTATTTTAC
>DNVL01000012.1 GCA_003507515.1 Legionella sp. | reverse complement strand
CGCAAACAATATACCCGCAATCACCACTGAACTGCCAGGGCTCGCCGTTACACCCACCATACCAGAAAAATAAGCCGTCATGACCGAGAACAAAAAGCCAATGACCAAGACATACAATACCGCACCAAAGACCAAGGTCGGCGCAAATTCACCATCGAGACCCACACCATCCAATGGGAAGATACATTGAAAAAATAAAAACAAAGCCGCTGCCATCAAGGCAATCCCGGTTAAGATATACGGTATGGGGATGTCTTGGTCCGTGCGCAGCAATGGAATAGCATCTGCTCGCTTGCTCATAAACGCACGCAAAGAGAGGTATATGTTATTGGCCAATGGCTTGCTTAATTTCATAAACGTCCAAATGCCTGCAAACAACATCGCACCTATCCCTAAATAACGCAACTCGCTGTTCCATAATAAGATAGCGGCTTGTTGCGTCGAGTATTGCTGCAAAAATTCGGGGTAAACCTGACTTAAAATCGGCAAAGCGATCAACCAAGACATGATTGCACCTGCAAATATACTGCATGCCATGTCAAATCCTACCAAATAACCCGCACCCACCATGGTTGCCGAAAAGCCGGCACCCAAGCCAAAAATCGAGCGCTTGACCACAAACCAATGACTCCAGCTATTGGCGATCACTTTAAATCCAACCTGAAATAACTCCAGCGTGGCTCCAATCGCTCCACCCCACACAATGTCCTGTATGCCTATTTTTTCACTCGATGATTTCAATACCTCTGCAATGGCACGCCCTTCAGGGAACTTCAATGCCTTGTCATGAACGAGCAACCGCCGCAAAGGAATGGAAAAGCACACCCCTAACACCCCGCCGCTCAGTGCAATAAAAAAATTACTGAGGTAATCAAAATGATGCCAATATTCAATAATAATCAACGCAGGAATGGTATAGACAATGCCGCCAGCCACCGCTTCTCCCGCGGACGCCGCCGTTTGCACTGCATTGTTTTCAAGGATCGTGGGATTCTTAAAAAATCGCAAAATGCCCATGGATATAATGGCTGCAGGAATGGATGCGGATGTCAAAATACCTAATTTCAAAGCGAGATATGCATTTGACACCGCCAATATCACCGTCAATGCAATCGCTAGCAAAATACTACGAACGGTTAACTCAGCCATTTTTTCTTCAGCAGAAATATAAGCGCTCATACAAGGTCACTCCAATGCGGGCACGTGATGCGGCGGGACAAGCCACGCCGAGTGATGATGTGTGTCATAAATGTCCCATTCTTTTGAGCCAAAGTGTGTGGTATTGAGATCCAATAACAACCAGCATAAAAAAGCAGCCACCGTTTCGGGTGACAACAGGCGATGGTCTTGTTTTAATTGCTTAAAAAAATCACGTTTATCAGGGTTCATGTGATGGGCTTCCCGGATGCGTGCTTGCATCTCAGTATCGATGATACCCGGCATGACACTCGCAAACGCCGTGAGGGGGCATTCCAGCTGCCAGCACTGGGTCAACATAGACAAGGCCGCCTTTGATACACAGTACGCAGCCCATCCCGCAACGGGGAAATGAGCGGCTCCTGAACTGATGTTTAATACACGGCCTGCAGTTAACTTATCCAACAACAATTGGGTGAGAAACAAGGGCGCATCGACATGGGTTGCCATGCAGTGTTGCCAGGATAATTCATCAACATCACCAATAGGCATGATAGGCTCAATGATGCCCGCGTTATGAATCAGGCCGTGAATAACCGGCGCATGATGTAAATGTGTTTTAACCCGTTGACGTCCTTCGGGTATAGAGACGTCTGCGCAGACATATTCAATCCGTGGGGATAATGCGGCTACATGCATTAAATCGTCCTCACCACGCCCTAAAATGCACACAGATTGACCGCGCGCTGCCAATGCGAGCGCCAAGGCACGACCAATGCCACGCCCCCCTCCGGTTACAACATACACAAACAGGCCTCCATGAATGACGAACAATGGACGAATGATAACAGACATACAGCCTTTGACACTAATCATGTCGAGTTGAAATAGCGCACAGAACATGGCACAGTATGATGATTCTGATTGACTCATAAGGACATCATCATGAAACCCAGCTTTAGCATCCTAATGCTGTTAACTCTGCTAGGCCCTTCCACCCATGCCGATACGGTACAAGCCATAAAGGCACCCGCAGCGCCTAAACCCGTCATCGAATCAACCGCGCCGACCGCGCCAAAACCAACGCCCGTCATCAACTGTGAATACCCCATTCCGGCTGACGTCGTTACCGTGGACAATGCCCTGTTGTCAACATGGGCGACAAAGGCGGCGATGCAATCGTTTGATTTCAATGCCCCCAACATCGATTCCCAATTAGGCCAGCTAAAATTGTGCTATACAACGCAAGGTTGGCAAGGGTTTATGGATGCGCTCACGAAATCAGGCAATGTGGATGCTATTAAATTACAACATCTAACCGTCAGTAGCCAAGTGGATGGCAACGTCACCGTCAACCCCGTCAAAGAAAACCAATGGAAAATTGCAGTTCCTTTGCATGTGGTTTATCAAAATGAAAAAGAACGTCTCACGCAATTACTGAGCATTGAACTACTCGTTGGCCGAAATGCGTCCGGCACCTTAGGGATCATGCAAATCATTGCCACACCACGTGAAGCGGCCGTCACGCCGCCTTAAAACAATGCCATCAACTTGAGGTGTCTTGACTCAACACCCAATCCCCATCGCCATCTTGATCCTCATAAGACAAGATGGTCACCTGAGTTCCAAACGTAATGAACTGCTCATTTAACCATTTCGCAGCACTGGGCCATACGCGAACACAACCATGGCTAGCATTGTATTCGGGTACTTCATAGGCTGCATGAATGGTAAACCCTTGGAAAAAATACATGCAATAGGGCATTTTCGTGCCGCCATTGGTTGCGA
>DNVL01000105.1 GCA_003507515.1 Legionella sp. | reverse complement strand
CAAAGCCATCATGGCCGCGGCATTGGCTTGAGAACCTGAGTGCGGCTGCACATTGGCATAATCCGCTGAAAACAGGGCTTTGGCACGCTCAATGGCCAACGATTCTGCAATATCTACATATTCGCAACCACCATAATAGCGTTTACCAGGATACCCTTCGGCATATTTGTTGGTGAGCACAGAGCCTTGCGCCTCTAACACCCGTGGGCTTGCATAATTTTCTGACGCAATCAGTTCAATGTGGTCTTCCTGCCGCAGGCGCTCCCCTTCCATGGCTTGCCATAGCGCGTCATCAAAACCTTTAATCGTATCTTGTGGGTTAAACATCTGTCATCCTTACTTCACGATGAGGTTATTCCGAACATCTCTTACACCGATGGTGTCATCCGCAATAATGCCTGCACGGCGCTTGATGGCCTCATTGTTAACAAACCCACTCAACTGCACATTGCCTTTGTAGGTTTTTACTTTAATGCTCATAGCCGCTTTAGCGCCCAGCATATCTACGAGCCGTCCTTTGACTTTTGCCGTGACCGCGGTACTATCGAAATATTGGCCTGTGCTCTCACTGGTAGACGAGCCCGTGCAGCCCAATAAAGCGAAGGCAACCAGCATTAACACCATGATTTTTATTTTTTTTATCATGCATGACTCTCCTTTCTTTTTTAAGACGCACGAAGCAATGCTTTCGCTTGATTCATCTCATATCGAATGTCAACGGTCATACCGGCACGCACGTACTCACCAAACAAATGCCGCCCGCTAAACGTGTCAATATCTAGCTCCATCCCACGATGACAATACCCATCATAAAAGAGAGAAATGTAGTGAGGCAATTCAAAGCTATACACATTAAACGGCTCGAGTGGAACGCCATCATCAAAAATACCAAACACGCGCACATCAGAGAAGCTTCGATTAATGATTTCAATTTCACAACTGCCCGCCCACTGAGCCGATGGCTCTGCCGCGTTTGCCTGCGGATGGATATGCTGGTTAGCAGCATGAACAGAAGAAAAACCTAGCATACACCCTAAGACCAATGCGTTTAATTTCATTACAACATACTCCCAACTGAATATTAAACGCCAATGCTAACATAGTATCTCATCTAGTCAATGGGTTTTTTATGTGCACAGGAATTCCTTCGTTGGAAAAATGGGCCTAACTCACCGTTTCGCCAGATCGCAGCTCGGGTCAAGAGCTGTTAAGATTTAGAAGGAGTGTGAGGCAGCTTACATTGAGGGATATCACAGCAATGCTCCTTCATTTGCACCAATGTTCTTTTATACAAATCCTTCGGAGATCCCTTGCCATCGGCGCCCCAAAAACGGGAAGACCAGCTCCGATTGGGCCCAATCTTCGATTGCTTAATGGCCCGCTCCCATAGAAGTCTTAATGCTTCTTGCTCTTTTTGCGTGGGTTGCTCTTTCTTTTCATGGTCCAGTAGATGCTTCAATAATTGTGCATGAAGTGCTTTGTATTTTGGATCCCAATTGTTGGACAAGTGTAAAATCCGTTCCAATTCAAGCACGTAAAAATGCTCTTTAACGAGTGGCAATGCGTTCTTTAAATCAAGCTTTATTAAAAAACTCACATCTCTATTGTTACTAACATAGTGAGAAAGCACATTGCTACGCGCGTCTACTGTGCCGAGTCGATTGACAGCAAACACCTGCTGAGATACTACCTCAAGACTCGCTGTAGAATCCCTCATTACGGCCACCAACGGCATAAAGCCGGACGAATTTAATGAAGATGAAGACGCCGTTTCACGTTTAATCTTTGCGTCATCAGTATTCATGTTAAGCGAAGGGGCTTGTGCAGACAGGTTGTCCAACAATGCATGGGGCGTCAATACGAAGCCGGTGACACGCTTCATGCTGTACCATAATCGGTTGAGCAAGCCCTTTATGTTTAGATTGCCCTTGTTGTCAATCTTTTGAAATGTCAACTTGGCGCGAGCGACAGCCTCCAGCCATTCTGCTTGCGTCTTTTGAATGTTTTCAGGCCTATTGTTTTCATAGGAGGATAGCTTGAGCAACATTTGATGCAACTCCCGTGCGCCTGTTTCCGCAGCTTGATAACGCTTTTTTTCACTAGAATTTTGGGTCGTGTTCACACCCAGGTGATATTCATGCACCTTTGCAGCCAATTCGATGAGATGAAAATCGCGCCTTGCTATGGGGTCAGTCGACATCTCATTCGCCACCCCACCTTGTTCCATTTCTTTTAAAAAAATAGACTGATGTTCATAATCCAACCCTTTTATTTCACATAACACATAGATTGCCTTAGAACCCTGTCTCGGCAGCATCCTATACATATGGAGCAGTACGCTATACCGCTCTGCAGAAGGAAGAAGACGGATTTCATTCAATGTGATCATGAATACCTCATTAAGGCGAAGGAATTTGTGACCCCGGGACTCATTATACCTCTGGGGCTGATTATCATCAGTGTACATACAAAACGGCATCCAGTCATAGGACAATGAAAATAACTCATTAAAAATGACGGTATGCAACCGAATCTTATCGGCAGGCTTCAACTCCTTCATGACGGACAGCAGCGCTTCCCCTGATTTAGTTTGTCTCAAGAACAAAGAAAAAATGTTCGCATTCTTCTCAAGAATGTTGTAGATACTCTTTGGCGGATATGTTCTAATCAGTTCAATGATATTAACCAGCTCATCCTGTGTATAATACTCCAAGTACCACGAAATTGGGTGTTTATACCAGTCTACCCCTCGGTCTAAAAACCATTCTATTTGCTGATTCATTGTGACTATTTTGCTGGGAAGTGAGAGAGTGCCTTGGGACGAATCACGGCGCTTCTTATAGGACTGAATGGAGTCCAGCTTCTGTATCGCATGCTCATTTTTCAATTTTGCAAAGCGATCGACCAGCTTTCGAAAATAGGGTGACTCTCTAAAACCCGGCGTCTTTGCAACAATGCTGGGGTACTGGTTGGCAAAGTCCTTTAAGCATGCCAGTTGCTCCTCTCGTGTCTCTTGCGCGAGTTTTTGAAGCAGGTCAGGAATCTGCTCTGGGTTATTTTGAGCAGCTAACACCAGAGGGTTATCCACACCACATATAAGCTGCTGCAATTTTTCCTGTTTAGGCTCCCCTTTTGGCATGCTTTCGTTCGATAGTTCTTCGTTCGATAGTTCAAAGTAGTCCATTAAACTTTCATCCGTGACGTATTTTTCTTGTGCTAGAATGCGTTCTAAATCAGAAAAAAAATCCTTGGATAATTCTTTTTCACACTGTTTCATAATCGTCTCTTGATCACGAGCAGACCATGTTTTCATCACAGCCCACAGCCGGGTAATAATAGATGGCGAGAACCGATGGAACTGAATATAAGTCTCGGTTAATAGGCTCTTCGGGTTATTAATAATAACAGATGCTTGTTCATCCAGGGGCAAACCCCATTGATCTTCTTTCAAGCCATTAGGTTTGAACCACTGATTCCAGAAATCTGGATTCAATTCCAATACTGCCTTCTGCAGCTCAGCCCACCTTAGACGATTCTCTTTTCGTTTTTCCTCGTCCGCAGCAGCCTCAGACGCGATGACGGTGGAAAATTTATCAACAAACATGGATTGCTGTAAGCGCTTCAGAAGGAACTGAATGGAAGTTGAATTTTTGCAGCTCTCTTGGGTCGTCAGAAGTGCTTGAATCCGCGAGGTATGAATGAGGCTTCTATTTGCAGCATTCTCTGGTTTTTTTAGATCGGCAATACACCGTGTCAACTCATTATAAAGCACCAGCAAATCCACAGACAACGAATCCTTCTTATTGGACCTGGATATTATCTCATGCGCCAATTCAATCAGATAATAATCACACGAAGCATCTGCAACATGACAATCCTGGAGTGCCTTTTCTATACTCACAGTGGTCACAGTGGAGCGGCATGCCTCAAACAGGAGTGATTGATCTTCTAGATCTAAGGTGCGAATGGCGCCAAGGCAATCAGGCAGCAATTGAGTTGATAACAAAGCTTCCGATAATACATTATGTGCTAAAGACTCATGCCTATCAGGCATAGTAAAACGCACCAGCTGATGGCGTAGATGCTGCATGGGATTTTTTGTGTCCGTTATTTCCAATTGCCCCGCTGTTTGAATCAACTGAAACAGTTTTTGAAGCAGAGATCGAAGTTTCTCTTGCGAGTCAATATCGCGGTCCTTCTTGGTGCGCAGTGAGTGCATTCCCCATAGTATTGGAAATTTGCTAATGAGCGCATAGTCCACTGAACCCCCTGTCTTATTGAGAGCATCCAGTATGAGGTCAAATGAGGGGTCATCGCACAGATTAATTACAGAACCATTGACAGAATAGTAATGCTCTGGGAGCGGGGGCGCAGATGGTACTTGTTCAAAATAGCCCTCACCAGGTTTTCTTTCATCGTCGCTGTCTACCATTTTTCTCTCCAAAAAGAATAATCCTCCACTGAAGTGTAGACTATAAAATTTACGATATGGAATTTAAAAACCCAACCAATGGCCTCATCAAGGCGGCTGGAATCGCCCGGCCTTATCCTGAAAGCGATTTATGATTTGAAATTATCACATAAACGCATCGCTTCCGGTTCCTCCCAATAAGAAATCAAAAACAAAGTGCAAGAGCATTTGACTGGACGCCACATTGAAGTGCATGTGGCATTTTTATTTCGAAAAGAGTATTCTGGCTTTTTTCAAAATGAAAATAAGGGGCCTTTTCATGAAAAAAGCGGTTGTACTCTTCTCCGGCGGGCTCGATTCTACCACCTGTCTGGCCTATGCCGCATCAAAAGGATACGCGTGCTACGCACTCAGTTTCGATTATGGACAAAAACACCATGCGGAATTGGATGCGGCAAAGAAAATAGCCCGTCACTATCAGGTCATCCAACACGAGATCATCCCCTTGTCGATAGGTCATTTAGGCGGTTCGGCATTGACGGATCAAACCATCAACATTCCAAACCACACAGGCGCCCAACAGATTCCCTTAACCTATGTGCCTGCACGAAACACCATCATGCTGTCTATTGCGCTTGGCTGGGCTGAAATACTAAACGCGGAGGCGATATTTATGGGGGTCAGTGCTGTTGATTATTCAGGCTATCCTGACTGCCGGCCTGAATACATTCACGCCTTTCAAGCCATGGCGAACATTGCCACCAAGCAAGGGGTTGAGGGGCATGAGATTCGAATCGAAACACCTTTGATCCATTTAAGCAAAGCCCAGACCGCTCAATTAGGTCATTCTCTGGGGGTCGATTATGCCCAAACGGTGTCATGTTACAAAGCGACGGATGACGGCTTGGCGTGTGGTCAATGTGATAGTTGTTATTTGAGAAAAAAAGGATTTCAAGATGCAGAGATTGTTGATCCAACACGATATATTAAACACGGATGACTCGCTTCACCGTTGATGATATAGTCACTTAAACTCCATACACACCCCAT
>DNVL01000258.1 GCA_003507515.1 Legionella sp. | reverse complement strand
AATACAAGACCCGTGGTATAGGCAAACGTCAAGACCGGTTCGGCGTCACCAGGATCAACGCAAGCGAAGGTCTGATGGGCCTCGTCCGTGATGACCCAGATGTAATTGTCTTGAAAAGCAGGCAGTGCGATAATGGTCATGATGGCGTGTGAACCGTGTCCATCAGATAGGATGACACGCCCGGATTAAATACTTTTCGCAATGCTTGCAATGCGAGCTTTAGCTCTTCAGCCAGCACATAAGGTGGGTTGATAATCCACATTCCACAGCCTGTCATGCCAGGCTTTTCATTGCCTGTTAAATAAAATTCCACTTTTAAACTATTCGTCGCACCGATGTGGGTCAATCCGCGAAGCAGTTGTTGATGCAGTTTGTTATCCACGAGTGGATACCAAAGGCAGTATACGCCTGTGGAAAAGCGCTGATAGGCGGCTTTTAATGTGATGGGAATTTGACGATAGTCCGTTTTTATTTCATACGATGGGTCCATAAAAATCAAGCCACGTCGCTCGGGGGGTGGTAGCTGTGAGTTAAGCGTCTTTAAGCCATCCTCATCATTGTAAAACACGCGCTTCCCGCGTTTCGGCAGTTGGCTTAAATAGTCAAATTCGCCTGAATGCAATTCGCTGAAAAATAACCGGTCTTGCTCTCGAAGCATTTGAATCGCGAGTTCAGGCGATCCTGGATAATGACGCAAGGCATGGTCTGGATTTAATTGCCGGATGGCGTTCAGATAGGGGGAAAACACCGCAGGCAATTGCTTGGCCTGCGGCCACACAGATTCAATGCCAGCATGGGCTTCGCCCGTTTTTAACGATTGCGGGCTTTTTAAATCATAGACACCGCGACCGGAATGTGTTTCCAGATAGAGCATGGGTTTGTCTTTTTGAACCATGTAATGCATGAGGCGTGTTAAAATCACATGTTTAAAGACATCGGCAAAATTTCCGGCATGGTACCCGTGTTGATAGCTGAGCATGATAAGGGACTTAAATAAAATAAAAAGAGAGTATAACAGGGAATGATTCATGCAGAAATGAATCAGTGCACTATACTCTTAAATGACAGCAGTGTATTGAGGAGCATATGATGGGCTTGCATAGAGAATATGAAAATCAATTTTTTATTGATTTTGAGCAGGAAGATGGGGCCGATCTCTCGCATAAAAAGCATATTCGGCAACGGCTTGAAAACAGGATGGAGCAAAGACGCCTGAAAGAGGAACTAGAGTTTTTTGATGGCGAGCTGGATGGTGAGTTTGATTGGCATTATGTGGATAAATAATTCGCTGCCGCCAAGGTGTTTTGCAACAGCGCGCAGATCGTCATGGGGCCGGCTCCACCAGGAACCGGTGAAATCCAGGCCACTGATTTTTGTGCGATAGAAAAATCAATGTCCCCATGAATCGTGCCATCACGTCGGCGATGAATTCCAATGTCGATTACGGTTTGATTTTTGTGCAACCACTGTGCAGGAACCACGTTGTATATGCCCGTTGCCACCACTAGAATATCAGCCCTACGCACATGGTGTTCTAAATCACGCGTCATGCGATGGCAAATCGTGACCGTGGCTTTTGCATGAAGAAACTCCAGTGCCATGGGACGACCTACAATGTTGGAGGCCCCAACCACAACAGCATGTTGGCCTGCGATGGGTCGTTCATATTCATTTAATAAGGTTATGACGCCATAGGGGGTGCAAGGTCTGAGCCGTGGGTTTCCTTGTGCTAGTCTCCCTAGATTGATGGGATGAAACCCGTCTACATCTTTGTCGGGGTGAATGCGCTCAATGATGGCGAATGGGTTAATATGGGTGGGAAGGGGCAATTGCACGAGGATTCCATCCACACGGATATCCTCATTGAGGGTGTCGATGAGGGATAACAGTGCGCTTTCAGTCGTATCCATCGGTAAATGATGCGCAAAAGAATGAAATCCAACATCCAGGCAGGCGTTACGTTTGCTCTTTACATAAATGGACGATGCAGGATCGTCACCTAAGAGGATGACCGCAAGCCCTGGCGCTCGATGCCCTTGCCGAACGCGTGCGTCTACATCCAAGCGAATTTGAGTCCTTATTTTGTCGGCAACATATTTGCCGTCAAGAATGGATGCAACCATTAATAGTAAGCTCCTTGCGCGTCTTAACCCGTGTTGACCGATTTTTTACCAGCGGCTCCAACCAGGTTTGCTTCTTCAAATAATTTTAATCGAGCCAGCAATATTTCTGCATTGGCTTTGAACGAAGCCCGCTCACGTGCAGAAACGGGGGCGGCCCGTGGCAAATCGGTTGTTGTGGGATTTTTAGGTACTTTATTGATATGGAGCTCGTAGTGGCAGTGTGGTCCGGTTGCCAAGCCGGATTGGCCGACATAGCCAATCACTTGTCCCCGTTTTACAACATCACCCTTTGACAAGCCTTTTTGAAATTTAAGTAAATGGCCGTATACGGACGCATATGTTTTATTATGGGAAATCTTCACCATGTTTCCATAGTCATTTTGTCGGCTCATGATTTCAATCCGCCCATCGCCTGTCGCATGAATGGGCGTACCAATGGGAGCGGCCAAATCAACCCCTTTGTGAGCCCTCTTGTAATGCAATACAGGATGCTGTCGCGACAAACTGAAGGTTGAGCTAATATGACTGAATTTAATCGGGTACCGAGAGAAGGCTTTTTTCAAGCTGATGCCTTCAGGAGTGTAATAATCGTAATCACCTGCTGCATTGACATGCCGGATGGCTTGATGAACAACGCCCTTATTGGTATAGCTGACTGCGAGAATATCGCCTGAGCTTACCCACTTATCATCGACGTAAAAAGCATTATACAAAATGCTAAATTGATCACCTGGACGGATGTCGCGGGCAAAATCGATGTTCCAATTAAAAATCTCAGTCATTTGATGGATCAATTTAGAAGGAATGTTCATGCGTTGGGCCGTACTATATAATGATCCACGCACCGTTGCGGTTACATATTGATTGTGACTGTTCATTTTACGCAAGTTAATGTGGCTCACGTATTGACCGTCTTTATGAGAAACCACGAGCACTTGTGTGTCATTGAATGGGATGACCAATTGTTCAAGCACTTGATTTTTTATCAAAAATTGCAATTGTTGGTTGGGCTTAATACCGGATAAATTTTTGGCGTAAGGATTCTTTTGAAGGATGAGTAGCAGGGTTTGTTGACTCAGACCTAAATGCTTAAAAATACTGGCTAGCGAATCGCCTGCATGGGTGGTTATAATCGTCCAGTCATTGTTTTTCTTGGCAAGTTCTTGCTCATCTAAAAGGGCGCTTTGTTCTGGCAAAGACAGCTGTTTATGGGTGTAGCGCGTCTTTGAGTGATGCAACCAAGTGGTAAACAGCAGTGCGAATAACGCGCACGCAGCAATGCTGACCATGAATATCAATGGCTTGGACGATTTAGTCGCGTTTTGTGCGGAATTTCGAATTTGTTGGTGCATTTTCGGCCTTTACTGCGATTGCTTGGAAATGTAGTTAAAATAGAGCACGCGGCTGGCGGGAACCATTTATCCGGGCTAAGATACCCGTTGCAAGAAGTTAGGTCAATCTTTTAAAAGGGTTTTGCTGCTATGAATATGAATGATCCAGTGTATCAAGCGTTATGTCGAGGGTGTGAAGAGGTGCTGCCAGCGCAGGAATTGCTGACAAAATTACGAAAGGGGGTGCCATTAAAAATTAAAGCGGGATTTGATCCCACGGCCCCCGATATTCATTTAGGTCATTCCGTGTTATTGAATAAATTAAGGCAGTTTCAGCAGTTTGGACATCACATTACTTTTTTAATCGGTGATTTCACATCCATGATTGGTGATCCAACCGGTAAAAATGTAACCCGGGCGCCATTGAGTCAAGAGCAAATTATAGTGAATGCTGAAACGTATCAAAAGCAAGCGTTCAAAATCCTTGATCCTGAACATACCACAGTACTGTTCAATTCTCAGTGGTTAGGCCGGCTGTCTGCAGCAGATTTGATTCGGTTAGCCGCAACCAACACCGTTGCTCGCATGTTGGAGCGGGATGATTTTCATAAACGCTATACATCAGGACAGCCCATCGCCATTCATGAATTTTTATACCCTTTAATTCAGGGTTATGATTCAGTGGAGCTCAAAGCGGATGTCGAGCTAGGGGGTACCGATCAGAAATTTAATTTATTGATGGGCCGGGAACTTCAAAAGCATTACGGTCAAGAACCTCAAGTAGTCATGATGACGCCATTAATAGAAGGGCTGGATGGGTGTAAGAAAATGTCTAAGTCGTTAGGCAACTATATTGGTATCAATGAGCCGGCAGACATGATGTTTGGAAAACTGATGTCGATATCAGATGAGTTGATGTGGCGCTATATGAATGCATTAAGCTTTAAATCAGAGGTTGAAATGGCGCACGTGAGAAAAGCCGTGGCTGATGGTTTAAATCCACGGGATGTAAAAATTGATTTTGCGAAAGAAATCGTGACGCGCTTTCATGACAAGCCGCAGTCTGAGCTAGCGCATCTAGCGTTTGTTGAACGGTTCCAGAAAAAAATCGTGCCAGAAGACTTGGCGCTACTATTAATAGCGTGTGAGCCGGATACCAGCATTGCCCAATTATTGAAACAAGCCGGTTTGACGAAAAGCACGTCAGAATCCATACGGCTCATTCAGCAAGGAGGTGTGAAAATAGAAGGTGAGAAGATCGCTGATAGCGCGTTGTGTCTCCCCATGGGGAAGACATATATCATCCAAGTTGGAAAACAACGGCTGGCAAAGGTCCTATTGAAGCCCATCAATCAAGAACAAAACGATGGGGATGCTGAAATAGGGGGGGAGGTATAAATTAATTTTTTTAACGAAGTGCGCTTATTTGGAGCTGAATTGGCGATTATTTCGAACTTGGCCCTTAATTTTAAAATAAATGAAGAAAGTGTTTGACATGGGTGGCCAAATCAGTAGAATACGCAGCACG
>DNVL01000176.1 GCA_003507515.1 Legionella sp. | reverse complement strand
GAGCAAACCATCTTATCGATCAAGCGACTCATGGGGCGCGATTTTGAAGACACTGAAGTACAAAGCATCATCACAAATCAGACGATGGGTTACGCCATTGTCACAGATGCATCTGAACCGGGCTCTATCCGTATTCCCTTGGGCGGAAAAATGCAGTCGCCTGAAATGATATCCGGCATGATATTAAGCAAACTGATTCGCGATGGTGAAACGGAATTACAAGGTAAAATAACCCAAGCCGTTGTGACCGTGCCTGCTTATTTTTCTGATCGTCAAAAATTTGCCACCCGTGCGGCTTGTGATTATGCGGGCATCAAACTCTTACGCCTACTGCCTGAGCCAACGGCTGCCGCCTTATCGTTTGGTATGGAAGAGCTGGACAAAAATGACGCGCGCACGCTCATGGTGTTTGACTTGGGTGGGGGAACCTTTGATATTTCTGTCTTAAGCGTTGCAGGTGGTAGTTTTATGGAGATCACCAAAGGCGGCGACATGTGGCTGGGTGGTGATAACATTGACGCACTGCTGGTGGATCATATTTTTGCTTGTGCTCAAAAAGAAGCAGGCTGCAGCCCTATTGCCGATCTAATTGACTTGCTCCCCCCGGCAGACAAAGCACGATTTTTGGTCGAAATAAAAGAAAAAGCCGCGATGGCTAAAATCGCATTAAGCACTCAGAATATTGTTAATATTGACCTGTTTGGTGTGTTGAAAGATGAAAACCAACAATTGATTGACATTGATGTCAGCGTCGATCGCGAAACCTTTGACAAGCTCCTAGCCCCCATTGTAAAACGCATCACGGATATTACCCATCAAATATTGCATGAAATTCGCTTCGAACCCGAACTGATTGATACGATACTGTTGGTGGGTGGTTCATCGCTTATCCCGGCCATTCAAGATGAAATAAAACGCCTGTTTGGAGCGGAAAAAGTATTGGTGCATCCAAGACCACTGCATGCCATTGCAGAAGGGGCGGCGCTCATGGCTGCAAAAATGACCCATCAAGAAACCAGCGAACCGCTGTTTTCAATGATGCATTCCTCAGCACACGATTATTACTTGCAGTTAGCCGGAGGAAAAAGGCATCTTCTGGTGGCAAGAAACACGCCTCTCCCCATCAGCGTAGAAGAAAAGCTCACGTTCTCACATCACGAACAATCATTGGCCAGACTTCGTGTCTTTAATGAAGTGGACGGGGTCCTGGACACGGTGGGTGAGCTTTGGTTTCATAAAGAAGACACCGACTTGATGGATGAAAAAAACACAAAACCCACAGAGCTCATGTTGCGATTTTCGGTTGACGAAGATAACATCATCACCATGAAAGCATGGTCTTTGCACAATGAAGAGCTGAGTGTAGAAGCACAAATTGCGAGAGGAGGCCTGGCTGCTAAACTGTACAATGATCTAGAACACGTCTTGTCTTCTATTATTGCCCACTCCGAGAGTAGGAGCATGGAGTTTGATGCATTGCGTTTAAGCCGCACGATCGTATCGACGATTCATCAGGCCAGTGATCCCATCACAGGCGAAACATGCGTTGAGCAGAAGAATAAGGCGCAACAGCAAATCAATACATTAAAACATTGCCAGGAAAAGGATCTAAGCCCGCTCAGTCGATATCAGTTCGCCCTTATCGCGCAAGAAAAAGCCAAGTCCGTCCTGTCTGCTGAAGAGCAATCTCGCTTGAGCGTGATTATAGACGCATACCAACAGGCACTGGCAGATTTAGACAACGTTGACAGCATTGAGCAACTGGATGATGAGTTAGAAGATTTTTATGACGATTTTCATATTGTTGCGAAGTTGGCTCAAGCCGAAGATACAGCCTCTTCTCTAGAACGGCACTTTCCAAGAGAGGCGAAGTTGATTCGAAACCAAGCGATTAAATTGGCCCAATTGCACGGACAGCCAGATCAAGATCTAATCGAAGACGCAGAATATCAGCTCAATAAACTGATGCATTCAGAGTTTTCATGGTCAGATAGGCCCACAGGGCGGTTTGACCGGGACGTCCAGTTGTGATTTGTCCGGCATGTAAAACAAACAATACCAATCACCACGCTGAATGTTGTGTTCAGTGTGGTGCAGACATCCAAGTGCATCGTTTGATTCAAATGGTGCGTGAGGAAATACACATGAAAAATGACCCTGTAAAACCAACGCAAGAAGCGCCAAAAAAAGCCTCTTCTTTATTCATTGCCGCTCACATCATCCCTTCTGTTCTCCTGCTGGTCTGCGCGGTGTTTGGTATTTTTGTTGGCATGCGTTTTCTAGCATACATTGATCGATTGGATTCACACCGCGTTTCCATCTCAGACAAATGGTCCGAAACAGGCTTTGAACAACTGCAACAAATGAATACCACGATCAAACAAGCACTCGATTTAATTTTAGATCAACGCCGGGAAAACCAAGTGTTGCAAGCCAAAATAGAACAACTAACGGCCCCTGACGCGCCTCTTGCCGCCCCTGTTCCCGTTCCTACTCCCGCCGCACCTATTATTCAAGAGGTGACGCCATGAGTTATAAACACATCAAGAAAAAAAACACAACACAAAAAATAACAAAACCACACTGCATTTCCTCTGAACTGATGGCGGGCAAGCGCTTTAACGAGATCATTACACTTTGCCAGCAAACGCCAGAGCTCACCCATCAAGACCGCTATATGTATGGCTACTCGTTATTGCAAACACAACAATATACCGACGCACTCATTGTTTTATGGCCCTTGTACAAAAAAGCAAGCCCACTGCTGCAAGAGGACTGCACATCCATTGCTTTGCATATTTTTAGCGAGGAACATTTTTTATCGCTGACATCATTATCGACTGACGCGCTTCATGCCCTGTTTCTTATTGCAAATCATCTCATGCCAGAACATCCTCGATGCCATCAGTTAAAACAAACCCTCCTTGACAGGCTTTGGATTGAAGGCAACTATGAAACATTAGAGCGCATCTTGAGATCCATGCAAGGCGAATCACCCAGCCTATGGATAGAAAATGCAAGTAAACTGGCCTTTTTTCAGCCTAAGAAAAAATTATCAGGCAGCGCATCCGCTTTTATCGGCCACATTCTAACCGGTAGCGCCTGCCTTGTGATGCGAAACCCGCTTTATCATGGTGATATTGTCGACGCAATAGGTTCACTGGTGCATGAAATGAAGCGCCTGTATGCCCAATTTCAACATGAAAGCAAACAAAAAATGGCATGGAGCAGCCAGTTGTTTGATGACTTTACGGACTATGAGGCCGGCATTTTAACGCGTGTTCTGCAATACGCCGTAAACAATGGCTTTCCTCCTTTGGATGTGATACCGACACCTTCTTATTTGCTGGCCTATGACCCGACGGGTGCGGGCATCAGCCAATCATTTCTACCTTGGTTGGCCGCTCAAAATAAATCCCTGTTGCACTTGTACCATCCCGATACGCACCGGGCTGTTCTTTGGGCGCTGGCAGGCGAAAAATTATCAGAAATCTCGCCTCTGCTCAAAGCGACACAAAACAACCCGCTTCACCCCTACCTGCGCCTGGCGGTGATGCTCCGTGCTGAGCATATCAAAAAATCATCGTTAGCCGAACTGGTTCACGCCCATGAATTAGAGTCTGAGCCGATTGACGATGCTACCGCCCTGTTTAAACAGGTCACGATTCAAACGGTAAAATCCATCCTGCACAAAAAAGCAAAGACGGATCCATCGTCGGCGTTTTTGGAAACACTCCTTGCGTTTTATCCCTTTATCCCAAATCCAGACATTAAAAACAGCCTCATTTTGAACACGATACAGGCTTCACGCCAGATACATCGGCAGGAGGGGCATTTAAACATAGACCCCGTGCGGAAGATGGTGCGCCAGCTTCAGGATCCTGCTTTTGAAGAACAAGTAGAGGCGCTCTGGTCTCGTGAACAAGCGTGTTTGCAGTTTATCTCTGGTCTACAGGACACAAAACAATCTAAAAAAATCATTGCGCAGATCAAAACGGAATCCTCTTTGCGCACACATCTATCGTTTATTTTGGATACCTGCATGCTGATTCCGGCGGCATTACCAGGGGAGTTATTTTTTGAGCATATGCGCATGCTCATTGGCAATAAACGGATAAACCAGCTGATTGCGTTGAAGCCCCTTTTTGATTGTCAATTTAAGTGCTGGTGCACCGGTTGCCTACGTCAATTTAGGCATGACGTGCCTTCTGTGATTGAAACACTGGATTTACCTGTTACACGGCACCTAGATCCTACACCGTATGCCAAATTCCTGGACTCCAATAAACTAACGCCGTTTTCATCATCGATTTTATCGCAAGACGATCCATTCAAAACACTGGATATTGCTTTTACGGACTCAAAACAAATGATCATGAAAAAAGTAATGGAGGCCATTCAACGCGCACCTGATCAAATGGCCGTATTCAGGCATGCGCAAAGCGAACTGTTCAATCCAGGAAAACGATTTCTGCACCATTACTTGCGTGCCTTTAGCCATGAAAAGAAAACGATTGAAACAATCGTAGATTTACCGCCACCGAAGACAGCATTGGATAAAATTCCTTTTCGGCAAGCCTGCTATCATGCAAATTAATCTGCAAACGAATGGTGCAGATGCGCTTGAGCAAATTGAGGCACGCCTGTGTGCACTGCAAACAGCGCATGTTGCATTGCAAGAAAATGTAAAAAATGAGCGGCATCGCTTTGAACGGCATTTAGATGAAGACGCCCTTCGAATCATTCAGATACTCGACATGCTCGATAACACATCATCCTCCCGTTTGGGTTTGAGTAATGAGGTGCCTTCAAACGCAGAGCGTATCATCAAGAAAATTGAAAAAAGACTTATTGAAATCTTGACACACAATCAAGTGCAAGAAATCATCGTGAAGAATGGCTGTGTTGAGGCGGGCAAAACCCGAGTGATTGAAACACGGCCCGCGTCAGAAGAGGCGCCTGCAGGCACCATTATTCAAATTTGCCGAAAAGGGTATCAACGTGGAGACAAGGTCATTCGCCCGACCGATGTGATCACGGCAGGCACTTGATTGCTTGCAATGACAGCCTCAATGTATATACTTTTGGGGCATATCCTATGAAAATGGCAAAAATATTTCAATCAGGCAATTCACAGGCCGTGAGATTGCCTAAAGAATTTCAATTCCACAGTAAAGAAGTTGGCCTCGACCGCCGTTCCGACCACTACATCATGCAGCCCTCCGTAGAGCAACTGCTTGCAAGGCAGGTCTGTGCACAGAAGGCAACGTTTTCATAAGGTGTTCAAATAAACTTCGTGGTTTTTTACTGAACAACCGTTCTGCGGCAGTGGCTAGTTCGGAGCGTGTTGTAAAGTAATTGTGAATCACCGTTAGTGCACCCAGTTTTCGTTCGCTTAAATGATGTAACCCGTGATGTCGTAATGATAAATATCCATTCCGTCCTTCCAGACAGCTACTTGATCGTTGGAACAATTGCGCACATTCTTTCGCCACGTTCATCAGTAGATTTTGATCTATTTGATCTGTATTAGCCCAAATCTCATTATTTTCTAATCCAGAAAATAATTGCTCGGCCCGTTGCTGAATCTTATGACGAAGCTCTGCTGTTTTTGCTTTTTTTCCTGCAATCATGAGGTAATGTGCAGGGATCAACGTCTCACGAATAAGTTGTTCATGTTTGCAAGAAAGCGATAGAGATTCTATCCGTTGATTAAGCATCATCCAATA
The DNA here is from genome assembly GCA_003507515.1 of Legionella sp. Classification (GTDB taxonomy): domain Bacteria; phylum Pseudomonadota; class Gammaproteobacteria; order Legionellales; family Legionellaceae; genus DDPF01. The sequence goes on along the minus strand of DNVL01000176.1, from coordinate 2,570 downwards.
GAAAACCATTGTAGCTACAAGGCCTCTACAAACACGTTTCGCTTTTTTTATTTTATCCAGCGCCGTGTCCCTCAAGTTCGCTGCAGTTGCATTTTTTTCTATTGTGTCAAAATGCTGCAATAGCTCTTGTTGCACTTGCTCTGTTTGACGTGCAGCACCCGTGTTTAAATCGTAGGGGTGATACACTGCCGCGATGCCTTTTTTAGCCTCATGAATGGCTGATTGCTGAGCTTCCAAGGTCGCCAGTTTTTCTTTTGATAGCACCAGGTCGTTTTGCAGTTCATCGTCTTTTTTCAAAGACAAAGCAGATGGGCGTCCACGCTGACCCTGTTGTTGTTTTCGGTAAATCCATTACAATCATTCCTTGATGGCTAGTTTTTGGCTTGTTCGGGCGAACAAAATTACCAAATACTATGCCATCATTACAACGATGACAACCAAGAGAGCTTAGTTCAAATAGTAGTCATGTGGTCGCAACGGCGGTCGAGGCCCAGCAACATGGGCCAAAATGGTTTCACATAAGCAAACAAACGCCGATACAATTGACCGGCACTGCGGTGTAATTTTTTTTTCATAGCAGAGATGTTTCTGTTGACTGGTAAGGGTGGGAAATTGTACTCCTTTTTAAGTTGAACTGCGAATGCAATTAGCAGACTCAAGAACACTTTAGTAAAAAATAGAGCACCAACATACATCACCCCCCAGGGTACTGCATGAAAAATTATAAAAAAACTTCCTATAATTAATGACAATAATAGCATATACTGTCCTTTATTATGGGAATGATTTATTTTGGCGAACACCATCATGAATGAACAAGCGTTAACCGAACTGTTATTAGCCGAGTTTCACAGCAAATTGCAGTTATTGCATGATCTTGTACCTAGACAAGCCCTCTTTCCTGACATTAAAAATAAAATAAACGTCGCCATTGGCATGCGGCGCACAGGTAAAACCTATTTTATTTTTCAAAAAATAGCACGACTGATTAAAGACGGGATCCCATTATCTACAATCCTCTACATCAATCTCGAAGACGATCGGTTATTGCCCTTAACCCGCGAAAAACTAGCGGGTTTGTTAGATGGGTTTTATTCTATTTATCCGGAAAATCATGAAAAAAAATGTTACCTTTTTTTAGATGAAATCCAAAATATTGAGGATTGGGCCATTGTCGTTCGTCGATTTTTTGATAGCAAACACGTCGAGATTTACCTCACGGGATCGTCTGCCAAATTGCTGAGTAAAGAAATTGCCACATCATTGCGTGGCCGATCACTGGCGACGGAAATTTGGCCCTATGATTTTAGTGAGTATTTGCAGGCCACTGACCATTCGATAGATAAAAGCCTATATGGCTCAGCAACGCGCGATAAATTAGCACAAGCATTTCGGCTCTACCTTGAAATCGGTGGTTTTCCTGAGGTGGTGGATTATGATCAAAGCACTCGCGAACAGACCCTACAAGAGTATGTCACGATCGTAACCTATCGAGACATCATCGAACGGCATAAAATTGCGAATCACAGTGTCATCAAATACCTGATTGTTTCGATGATTGCCAATGTTGCGAAGCCTTTTTCAATTAATAAATTCTATAACGACTTGAAAAGCCAGGGCTATAAAATTAGCAAGGATTGTTTATACGACTATGCACAGTATATCGAGGATGCCTTCTTGGCATTTTCAGTGCCATTGTATTCGGAATCCATCAGAAAAGTGCAGGCAAATCCTAAAAAAACATACGCCATTGATTCAGGACTGGTTCGGGCGATGACGCTTGATCACACAAATGATTTAGGTCGTTTGTTTGAGAATTTGATTTATCTTGATCTGCGCAGGCAGGGATTTACTGTCTATTACTATTTAACCGAAGCACGGTATGAAGTTGATTTTTTAATTAAAACGCCTCAAGGAAAAAAAGAACTCATCCAAGTCACCTGGGACATGAGCGATCCTGATACAAAATTGCGCGAAGAGCGCGCACTCGCCGCGGCTATGGCTGAATTGAGCATTCCAGGCCGGATTATCACGTTGGAGTCTTATTTGCGGGATGGGTTAGGCTAGCCCACAACCGTTCAAACCCATCAATTAATTTAATTGCACAAGAAAGACATGCCGGCATTATTTTAATCATAATCTATCCTGCAAGATGTAGAGCAAATTGTTGGGCGCAATCGGCTGACCCTAAGGCGATGGTGGACGGCTGGGATATTTCCTAAGCCAACCAAGTTAAACGGCACCGCGCTGGCCTGGCATTCGGACAATCTTGATCAATCGATAAACCAACACATGACCATCAGAAGCCTTGAACAAACCGGGTAAGCCCTTTCCGTTTTTATAATTACAAAAAAATATGACAGCAGGCCATTCGCCTGCTTTTTTATTTTATAAATCTATCTATCATAAAATGAGCCCCAAGCCCGAAAGATCCTGATTTGTTTAATATCAGACTTAAATAGCAGCATGGATGACGTAAGAATGGTTTTTGTAACAAGTACCCTCTAAAGTACCCATTGAAACTATTGAAGGAGCCTGACAAATCTCGTAACTCATTGATTTTATTGGTC
>DNVL01000084.1 GCA_003507515.1 Legionella sp. | reverse complement strand
GCACATGACATTAGCGCCTACAGCTTGGTTGCATTGTCGAAAGCCGCATTTCCCATGATGGAAGGCACACAGGGTGCCATTTTAACGTTAAGTTATTATGGTGCTGAAAAAGCCGTGCCCAACTACAACGTCATGGGCATTGCCAAAGCCAGCTTAGAAGCCTCTGTCCGTTATCTTGCCGCAAGCCTTGGCCCGCGTGGTATTCGTGTCAATGCGGTATCTGCAGGCCCCATTCGTACATTGGCTGCTGCAGGCATCAAAGACTTTCGAAAAATGCAAGCCGCATATGCCGAGTCAACCCCACTACGACGCAACATCACCCCAGAGGAAGTGGGCAATACAGCAGCATTCCTGTGCTCTGATTTAGGTTCTGGCATCACCGGTGAAGTGGTTCATGTGGATGCAGGGTATCATGCGGTATCCATGTCTGATTTAGGTTAAACCCAGGGCTTGACAGTCAGCAGAAACACCCATTTGATAGCGGGTTTCACATGGGTGTTTTCCTGTTACCTACGCACTTGGTAAAACACTGGCACATGTGTTTTACATCGCATGCATGCACTCGCACACGCAGCCTTTTCGTGGCATTTCTCAATCATCCCTTTGCGCACCCAAATATCCAGCATGGGTTGCAACGCTTCTTCATCCACATGAAACTCACGCGCCATCTGCTGCGTGCTCGCGACCTCTGACTGGCGTATAAAATCACGTATTTGCAATAACATGGCGCCCTCCAGGCAATGCGGTTTGCATGCGAATGAACACAACAGCGCCCCCCACACAACAGACCACGCTCAACAAGTAAGCCACGGTTTGCCGCGGATGCGCTGCAAACGTGGCCAATTGATAAAATGAAACCGCCGTCACATAAGCGACCATCAAAGACCATCCAACCGAAAACCACATTAACCGACGGCTGGCCTCCTGACGGATAGCCGCCATCGTAGAAACACAGGGAATGTATAATAAGATAAACAGTAAATAAGCATAAGCCCCCGCTTTTCCATCAAAATGCTGGTACATGATGCCATACACGGATGGAGAACCCTCCTCTATTGTACCGCTGGCATGCAATGGATTTTGAAACACGTCACCTAAATGCGCCAAATTTTGAGGAATCGACCACACAGCCCTTTGCAAATTCCCTATAAAATCAATCGTTGCGGGCACGTCTTGCGTCAAATGCCCCATTTGTGCGTACAAGGTGTTTAAGGAGCCCACCACCACTTCTTTGGCCAGCGTGCCGGTCAATAACCCAACCGTTGCAGGCCAGTTGTCTGGATGCAACCCCATGGGTGCAAAAAGCGGTGTTAGTGACTGCCCCAGCCAAGATAAAACAGACGCGCTNNCATCGCCAACACTCAAGCCGCCTTGAAGCGTTAACGCGTTCAAGCCGCCGAGCATGACACACACAGGAATGATAAATCGACCTGCACGCGTGATAAAATAGCGCAAACGTCGAGCGGTTTCTTTCGCTAACCGACGAAACGATGGCCTGTGATACGCCGGAAGCTCGAGGATTAATGGCGACGTGGGCCCACGTAACACGGTTTTTCGCAACAACACCCCGGTGAGCACCGCCATCAGAATGCCCACCAAATACAATGAAAACACCACGTTTTGCCCACCAGTTGGAAAAAACGCCGCCACAAAGACCGCGTAAATCGCCAAGCGTGCGCTGCATGACATAAACGGGCTCATGAGGACCGTCAGCAGCCTGTCACGCTCAGAATCCAGGGTACGTGCCGCCATGATGGCTGGCACATTACACCCAAACCCTACAATCATGGGCACAAATGATTTGCCCGGCAAACCCAACATGCGCATGAGCTTATCCACCACAAAGGCCGCGCGCGCCATGTAACCTGAGGCCTCCAGCAACGCCAAAAAGAAGTACATCGCGGCCATCACGGGAATAAAGGTCAGCGTCGTATTGATCCCCTTCCCTATCCCATTGGCACACAAAGCAATCACCCAAGCAGGCGCGTGAACCTGTTGCAAAATCGAAGCAACGCCTTGTACAAAAAGCGTATCAGTCGTGATATTAAAAAAGTCCTGAAAGGCACCCCCGACGTTGATCGCCAAGAAAAACATCCCGTACATCATGGCAAAAAAGATGGGCAGTGCCCACACCCGGTGCAAGACGATGCGGTCCAACTTGGCCGTGATGTGTTCGCTTGCGTCTGTGCGCTTATGTTGTACACGCGCCACAACTTGGTGTACGGCTTGATAGCGTGCATCCGCCATGAATACATCCATAGAAAGCCCTGACGCGTCGTCTATGGGGCAGGTCAGCTCATGCGTTAACACGGTATCTCCTTCCAATATCCGGCGCGCCAGATACGGCGCCCGTGATGAAAGGTGTCCGTTTGATAAGAGTTGGTGTTCGAGACCGGCCAATGCGCAGTCTAGTGCGGGGGGCAGAACCAACGCAAGCGGTTGACTGACGGGTGGCTTTGCTGAAATAGCTTGCTTTAAGTCAAGCAGTCCTACGTTCTGATGCGCTTGCAACATCACAACGGGGCATTGCAATTGAACTGACAATGCAAGCCCGTCAATGGCAATGCCTCGCTGGCATGCGATGTCCGTCATATTAATGGCAACAATCACAGGTTTGCCCAACTCCAATAATTGACTGGTCAAATACAAGTGCCGTTCCAAATGACAGGCATCGACCACATTGATCATCAAGTCTGCGTCACTGTTAGCCACTGCAAGGGCTGCGATTTGTGCATCTTGGCTGGAATCATCAGCGCTAGACACCAACGAATACACCCCTGGCAAATCCGTGATTTGAACCGTTTGCCCGCCCACCTGAAAAGCACCCGTTTTTTTCTCAACCGTCACACCAGGCCAATTGCCAACCCGCTGGTTTTCGCCCGTTAATGCATTAAACAGCGTTGTTTTCCCGCAATTCGGATTCCCCACCAACATCACATGTCTCATGCATGCTCCCATTGCAAATAACGAGCCTCATCCAATCGTAAGCTCAGGGATGTGCCCCGCACCTCAATCTGCACGGGACAACCGAGTGGAGCAACCCGAACAACACGAATTTCCACGCCACGGGTCACCCCTAAGGACAATAGCTTCCGGCGATAGTGCTCATCCGTTGGGCCAAAATCGACCAACCGTACGCAATCGCCTGGAATAAGATCAGTCAACGCGACCATGCTCTCTCGGTATCAATGGTAAAAAATACAGTATACCACAAATGATATCGAGAATCATTCGCAATTGAAGATGATTTCCATTATCAGAAAGTAACCCTGTATTTCATTGAGATGATCGTTGTTTTTACCCTGTAAATTATTGACTTGATCGCTAAAACGAGCTATAAAATAATAAAGTAACGCCATTCTCAGGTGGTTTTAATGAAAAGAGCAGCACTTGCATTTCTACAAGATTGGTTACAATCGAGCGCGCGTAAACCGTTGGTTATCCGGGGCGCGCGGCAAGTTGGAAAAACATGGTTAATTCGTCATTTAGCCGCAATCCAACAGAAACAATTAATTGAATTGAATTTTGAAAAAAATCCAGAATACAAACATTATTTTACACAGAACGACCCACAAATGATTATCCGTTACCTCGAAGCGGCGTTGCAGTGCACCATTGAACCCCATCACAGCATCTTATTTTTAGATGAAATT
>DNVL01000226.1 GCA_003507515.1 Legionella sp. | reverse complement strand
ACAGTGCTTGACCTGCTTGACTTATTAGAAGGTCTTCAAGACATAGCCGCTCCGCATAAAGATGAGATCGGTCGTCGTTATCGCGCATTTAAGCGCAACAAAGGGAGCATCTAGTGTATAGCAGGGCTTATGTATTTACGCTGATGCCAGACGGCTGTCGCGGGCTCGTGGGTGAGATAAAAACCTCAAGCTTGATGGGTGAATTTCAATACGACAGTGATTGGCTTGATAACCCAAGGGCATATCCATTGGATCCGGTCAATTTACCCTTATCGCCTGCACGTTACCGCGTTCATAATTTGAAAAACATGTTTGGTGTGTTCTCTGATGTAGGTCCTGACAGTTGGGGTGAACGTGTTTTGCTGCAACATCATCGAAGTTTACCTGGGAACGAGACCGAACGATTATTGCGCTTAAGTGGGATGGGTGTGGGGTGTCTTCAATTTAGTTTGTCGCGAACACGGCCCAAAGAAGTGCTGGCTCTGCCCACCATCGATCGATTATTGCGTCTTGCAAACGCTACAGAAAATCTCTTGTTGAAACATCAGCTGACAAACGATGAGCTTTTATTACTCGATCCGGGGTCATCCATGGGTGGCGCTCGACCAAAAGTCACTGTTTGTGATAAAGAGGATGTCTGGCTTGTCAAGTTCAGTCGACCGGATGATTTGATTGATATTCCTAAAGTTGAATATGCTTGTATGCAACTGTTATCTCGGTTAGGCATCCATGTACCCGAAACGAAACTCATGGCACTGGGGCAGGGAAAAAGTGCTTATATGATCAAGCGATTTGATAGAATCACGGGAGATCCCATCCATTTTATATCCGCTCACAGTCTATTCAACACAGACAGGGTTCGGTTAATTCGCGATGCGCACCATGATCCACGCAGTTATATTGCACTGGCCAAGATTCTACGTGCGCATTCGGCTCATTCAATCAAAGATTGTCAAGCATTATACGCACGCATGGTCGCCAATGTATTGCTCAAAAATACAGATGATCACGCGCGAAATCACGCCATGATATTTGATGTATCTAGACGCGAATGGCGTTTAGCCCCCGCATTTGACGTGCTACCGAGCTTAGGCTCGCAAGGAGAGCAAGCGCTTGGGGTAGGCCGTTACGGCAGAAAAAGTACCATTGAAAATTTATTAACGGCCAGTGGTGCATTTGGATTGTCTAATGAGCAGGCATTAGATCGCATTCATACCATGAGCGCCATCATACTGGATTGGGAACATTATTTTTTAAAGTGCGGTGTGACGACTGCTGATTTGAAAGTATTGAGGGTCGTCATGACCCCGCTGGCTCGTTAAATCATTCTTCCTTCGGCGGGCGGTTCATCAAGCGCATGACTGCTTGTTCCGCACTCAGGCGGCCTTCCAATAAGGCATTCACTGCAGTGCAAATGGGCATGTCAACACCCTGTTGTTGGGCTATCGCACAAACCTGTGCGGCATTGTATTTGCCTTCTACCACTTGACCAATGTGCTTTTCAGCATCCAAAAGTCCAACACCTCGCCCGATTTCAAGCCCAAATCGGCGGTTACGCGATTGGTCATCTGTACAGGTTAATACCAAATCGCCAACGCCTGCTAATCCCATAAATGTGTCTTGTTTGGCGCCTAAGCGAATGCCCAATCGGCTCATTTCAGCCAAGCCTCGGGTTATCAGTGCGGCTTTTGCATTGGCTCCATATTGAAGCCCATCACTGATGCCGCAGGCAATCGCCAATACGTTTTTAACCGCGCCACATAACTGCACGCCTATCATATCATCCGAGAGGTACACTCGCATGTTGTCGTGGTGCATGATGGTTTGCAAGGCTTGCAGGTAGACGGGGTTGTTGCCGGCTAATACCAATGCGGTGGGCAAGGCTTGAGCCACTTCACGGGCAAAAGAAGGGCCTGAAATGACAACAAGGGGCAGTGATTCGCCCCATTTTTCAGCAACCCATTGGCTTAAAAGCCAGTGAGTGTTGGGATCAATGCCTTTTGTGAGCCAGGCAAGGTGGGAGGGAGGGGCTTGGAATTGATTTAATACACTAGAAAACGCATGGGATGGAACGGCGATGATGACATGCGTCGCTTGGTTTAAACAGTCGTTTAAATCCGCAGTAGGAAATAGTGTGGCTGGAAAGGGGGTGTCCGGCAAAAACCGGCGATTGCAACGCTGTGTTTGCATGTCCAGGACATGTTGGGGGTTGTGCCCCCATAACATGACCTGATGGCCGGCCTGGCTTAAATGAATGGCCACGGCCGTGCCCCAGGAACCTGCACCCAAAAGGGCAATGGTCGTGGTTTTCATCGCTTAATGGGTTTGTTCAGCAGTCGCGGCTGCTTCCGCTGTGCGTTGTTTTTCTTCTTGCTGTTGTGCATAAAGCGCATCAAAATTAATGGGCGCTAACACCAATTGTGGGAAACTGCCGCGAATAACTTCAGCCGTGATGGCTTCACGTGCATAAGGGAAGAGGATATTGGGGCAGAAGCTACCTAACAAATGATCCAGTTGCTCAGGCTGTGGGCCTTGAATCGTAAAAATACCCGCTTGTTGTACTTCGACTAAGAACGCAGTGGTGCTTTGATTTTTCACAGTGGCAGTGACCGTGAGCGACACTTCATAGACGCCTTCGTCTAGTTCGACGTTTTGTGTATTTAAATCAAGGGATAATTCAGGTTCCCATTTTTGTTGAAATATCGCCGGTGTACTCGTGGTTTCGAATGACAAATTCTTGATGTAGATGCGTTGAATCATGAATTGCGCTTCAGATGCTTGTGGCTCTTTTTGTGTGGGTTCAGTCATGAGTGATGTCCTTTGCAAGTTATTGAGTAAGAGGAAGGCCGGCGGTTTGCCAGGCTGCTATACCGCCCGCGAGTACCATGGGTTTTGTAAACCCTAGCCCACGTAATTTAGCGGCAAGCGCTGCGGATTGCAAACCCTTCGCGCAAACAAAAATAATGGGTTTGCTTTTATATTTATCCATGCGTTGTTGCGTAAACTCATCAGGCGTTGCATGTATTGAATCAATAATATGCCCCGTACGAAAGGCCTCTGTATCTCGCAAATCGATGACCACGGCATGGTCGTGATTCATGCGCTGGACAGCAGCCGCAGGTGAGAGTTCTTCGGCTCGTTTTTTTTGGGCTAATAATTCTTGGATGAAAATTGCCGCTAACAAAATGACCAAGGCCAGCCAAAGCTGCCAATGATTTGTTATGAATTGAGCCATGTGGTCCATAATAAGCCTTTTATGACGTAGGAAATGAGCGGATTATGCCATATTAATGAAAGAACGCAAGGCAAGGGTGTTTTTTGCTGTGGAGCTATCGATTTCCATTGGAATTTACGTTAAAGTACCCAACAAAATTTATGAGGTGATGTCGCGCATGTTTAGGAAACTAAGGGGGATGTTCTCCAATGATTTATCCATTGACTTAGGTACAGCCAACACGCTGATATATGTGCGTGACAAAGGGATTGTACTCAACGAGCCTTCTGTGGTTGCGTTACGGAATGAGTCAGGGCAAAAACGCGTCGCAGCCGTTGGGATTGAGGCAAAACGTATGTTGGGGCGTACGCCTGGCAACATCAATGCCATTCGCCCAATGAAAGACGGTGTGATTGCTGACTTTTTTGTGACGGAAAAAATGCTTCAACACTTTATTCACAAAGTCCATGAGAATCGTTTTTTGCGCCCCAGCCCTCGTGTGTTGGTCTGTGTGCCATGCGGTTCCACGCAAGTGGAGCGGCGCGCTATTCGTGAATCAGCCATGGGTGCTGGTGCGCGTGAAGTGTTCTTGATTGAAGAGCCCATGGCTGCCGCGTTAGGTTCCGGTATGCCAGTTGAAGAAGCCAGTGGGTCAATGGTGGTTGATATTGGTGGCGGCACCACTGAAGTTGC
>DNVL01000145.1 GCA_003507515.1 Legionella sp. | reverse complement strand
TGTATGAATTCCTTGACAGGCTTATTACCATTACACTTCCACGTGTCCGAGATTTTCGCGGACTAAATCCGAAATCTTTTGACGGAACTGGCAATTACAGCATGGGCATTCAAGAGCAAATCGTATTTCCTGAAATTGATTTTGACAAAATTGATGGGATCCGAGGGATGGATATCTGTATTACAACGAGTGCTAAAACAAATGAGGAAGCAAAAGCTTTATTAGAAGCCTTTAATCTTCCGTTGAAAGATAGAGACAGAAAATAAGAAGGGTATCACTGTGGCTAAAAAATCGATGTGTGAACGTGAACAAAAAAAAGGACTTCTTGTTGAAAAGCATAGAATTCCTAGACTTGAATTGAAGCAGATCATCAAATCTTCAACTGATCCTGATGAAATTCGGGCGGCTCAAGATAAATTACACAAACTGCCGCTTAATTCAAATCCTGTTCGACATACCACTCGCTGTCAGCAGTGTGGTCGAGCCCATGCAGTATATCGTAAGTTCGGACTGTGCAGGATTTGTTTGCGCCAGCAATTAATGACTGGAAATGTCACGGGCGGCAGAAAATCAAGCTGGTAATTTATTTCATTGGAGAACGACTGTGAGTATGCATGATCCAGTTGCTGATATGTTGACTAGAATTAGAAACGGGCAGCAAGCGAAACATCAGCACGTAAAGTTAACGTCATCAATTTTAAAAGAAGAGATAGCACGCGTCCTTAAAGAAGAAGGGTATATTGCTGACTTTTCTGTGGTGCCATTAGAAAATAATCTGAAGACTATGACTGTGAACTTGAAGTATTTTCAAGGCAAGCCTGTCATAGTGCGGATTAAACGCATCAGCCGTCCTGGCTTGAGAGTTTATAAATCGGTAAAAGATTTGACTGCAGTCCCTGGTTTCGGGATCTCTATATTGTCAACCTCCAGAGGCGTCATGACCCATCTTGCCGCGAAGGTNNTACGAACGAGGATTGATATGTCTAGAGTAGCGAAAGCCCCTATAGTATTGCCTGCTAAAGTAGAGCTGACTGTAGGCGAGAATACAGTCACTATCAAGGGGCCTAAGGGAACCTTAGTGCAGCATTGTAATAAACTGGTCAGTGTAACCATCGCTGACAATGATGCAAACCAAGTTGTTTTTAAACCAGCTTCAAATGCCCCTACCGCTTGGGCTCAGGCGGGTACAGTGCGTGCATTGGTCAATAATATGATTCATGGTGTGACCAATGGCTTTGAACGTACGCTTGAATTGGTTGGAGTAGGCTATCGCGCTGCTGCGAAAGATAACTCGGTTTCATTGTCCTTGGGTTTTTCTCATCCAATCGAATATAATTTGCCGGAAGGGGTTGTTGCTGAGACACCGAATAACACAACCATTATATTAAGAGGGATTGACAAGCAACGTGTAGGTCAAGTTGCTTCTGAAATCCGAGCATTCAGACCACCTGAGCCACATAAAGGCAAAGGCGTCAAATATGCTGGTGAGCAAATAGTGCGTAAAGAAGCCAAAAAGAAATAGGGTGTAAATTATGAATAAGCAACAAGCTCGTACACGACGTTCTTTGAAAACAAGACACATTATTCGTGCATCAAAACGACCTAGATTGGTTGTGCACCGTAGTGGTTCGAATATTTATGCGCAAATTATAGTATCTGGTGAAAAAGGCGATATTGTATTGGCCTCTTCATCTACATTAGATACTCTTTTGAAGCCAGAGTTAACTGGAAATAAATCTGAACAAGCCGTTCAGGTAGGAAAATCCATCGCGCTTCGGGCTCTAGAAATAAATGTTTCTGATGTTGCATTTGATCGGGCTGGCTATAAATACCATGGTCGAGTTAAAGCTTTGGCTGAAGGCGCTCGTGAAGCTGGTTTGAATTTTTAAGGAACAGTAATGGCTAAAGTTGACGCAGTAAGTACGGACGGGTACCAGGAAAAGCTGGTGTCAGTTAATCGTACTGCAAAAGTAGTAAAAGGTGGCCGGGTATTTGGTTTTGCAGTCCTTGTTGTGATTGGGGATGGTAAAGGTAAAGTTGGTTTTGGACGGGGTAAAGCACGAGAAGTGCCTATCGCCATTCAAAAAGCAATGGATCAAGCACGCAAGAACATGGTGTATGTATCACTGTCTGGCAGTACCATTCACCATGAAATCTCTTGGAATTATGGTGCCTCTAGGGTCTTCATGAAACCTGCCAGTGCAGGGACTGGGATTATTGCCGGTGGTGCGATGCGTGCGGTTCTTGAGGTGCTTGGCGTCCATGACATCTTGGCGAAAAGCATTGGTTCTACGAATCCCAGCAATATTGTTCGTGCTACGATTGGTGCCTTAACAAATATCGGGACTCCTGATTATGTTGCGGCAAAGCGTGGTAAATCCGTTGCTCAAGTTATGGCAGGTCGATAATGGAAAATACAATAAAAATCACGTTGGTTAAAAGCCTTATTGGCCGATTGCCTAAGCACAAGCTCATTGCCAAGCAATTGGGTTTGCGGAAAATGCATAGCACCGTTGTACATCAAGATATCCCTGCTATTCGTGGATTGATTAATGTTATCTATTATCTGCTAGATGTTGAGGAGTGTGCGTAATGAATTTAAATACACTTTCCCCTGATATTGGTTCTAGACCCGCACGTAAGCGCTTAGGTCGAGGGATTGGATCAGGTTTCGGTAAAACAAGCGGCAAGGGTCATAAAGGCCAGAAAGCGCGTGCAGGCGGATTTCACAAGATTAACTTTGAAGGCGGCCAGATGCCAATTCAACGTCGATTGCCTAAAATGGGGTTTAAATCTCGTGTTAGCAAGACAGTGGACGAAGTGAACTTAAGTGAATTGGCCCGCTTGAAAGATGCCATTATCGACTTGGATGTTTTGAAAGCAGCCGGCTTGGTCAATAAAGCGATTCGCGAAGTCAAGGTCATACTATCGGGTGAGCTCACCACCGCCGTGAAACTGAAAGGTTTGCGAGTGACCAAAGGTGCGCGGAAAATCATCGAAGATCTCGGCGGAAGCATAGAAGAGTGACCATGAAAAACCAGAAATCAGAATCAAGCCAATCGCGTGGTGGATTGGCAGAGCTAAAATCCCGATTATTGTTTGTCATTATAGGTATTTTGGTCTATCGTTTAGGTGCCCATATACCTGTTCCTGGACTTGACCCACAAAAACTGGCGAATTTTTTTAGTGAACAGCAAAATACAATATTTGGCTTGTTCAATATGTTTTCTGGTGGCGCGCTGTCAAGAGTAACCGTCTTTGCAATCGGAATTATGCCTTATATCTCGGCATCGATTATGATTCAATTATTTTCTGTGGTCTTGCCTTCGCTTGAACAATTGAAAAAGGAAGGCGAGTCTGGACGCAGAAAAATTAATCAATATACCCGATATTTAACACTGCTGTTGTCTATATTCCAGTCATTAGGCATGGCGAGATGGTTAGCAGGACAGCATATCGCGTTGCAACCTGATCTTGCTTTTTACTTCACCGCCGTTGTGACACTCGTCACCGGCACCATGTTTTTAATGTGGTTGGGTGAGCAAATGACAGAAAAGGGTGTTGGTAATGGCATCTCCCTGATTATTTTCTCAGGGATTGTCTCCAGTATGCCGAATGCCATTGCTTCTGTGTTTCAGCAAGTACGCGAAGGGCAGATGCAAACGCTGACCATGTTGTTGGTTGCAATGATTGTGGTTGTGGTGACGGGTTTTGTTGTGTTTATGGAGCGTGGTCAACGAAGAATACGGGTTAATTATGCTCAGAGGACGCAGGGGCGCAAGGTTTATGCCGCGCAAACCAGTCATTTGCCTTTGAAAATTAATATGGCAGGTGTTATTCCGCCCATCTTCGCGTCCAGCATTATTCTGTTGCCGGCGACCCTGGCTCAGTTTTTTGCCCATGGTAAAGGGATGGATTGGTTGGCTGATATTGGCATGGCACTGTCTCCAGGACAACCGTTGTATCTTATTGTTTATGCAGTTGCTATCTTGTTTTTCGCATTTTTCTACACGGCATTGGTTTTTAATCCGAAAGATACTGCGGACAATTTGAAAAAGTCGGGGGCTTATATTCCCGGAATCCGCCCTGGCGAACAAACGTCACGTTATATCGATTTGGTGATGACGCGGTTAACCTTGGTGGGTGCCATTTATCTTGTGTTGGTCTGCCTATTGCCTCAAATTTTGATGTATACGTGGCATGTCCCTTTTTATTTTGGTGGAACTTCGTTGTTGATTATTGTAGTCGTTATCATGGATTTTGTTGCACAAATCCAAGCGCATTTGATGACGCAGCAATATGATTCATTGATGAAGAAAGCCAATTTTAAAGGCAATAAACTGCCTGGTCTGTTATGATTATTATTGGAGTTAGTAATGAAAGTTAGAGCATCAGTAAAGCGCATTTGCAGAAACTGCAAAATTATCAAGCGCAATGGAATTATACGTGTAATTTGTAAAGATGCGCGGCATAAACAAAGACAAGGTTAAATCTTACTTGATTTTAAAGTATGAAAATAGTATTCTTCTGTCCTTTTCTGGCAGAGCTAAATAACGTTCGGAGAAATTAATGGCTCGTATTGCAGGTGTTAACATCGCAGATCACAAGCATGTTGTGATTGCGCTTACCTCCATCTACGGAATTGGAAGGTCAACATCAATTAAATTATGTAAGCAGGTGGACGTTGATCCGGCATCTAAAGTCTCTCAGCTATCTGAGGCACAGCTGGAACTGCTGCGAAATGAAATTACAAAAATGACGGTTGAAGGTGATTTGCGTCGTATGGTTACGATGAATATTAAGCGCCTCATGGATCTGGGTTGCTACCGAGGTTTAAGGCATCGTCGTGGCTTGCCGTTGCGTGGACAGCGTACAAAAACAAACGCCCGCACACGAAAAGGTCGTCGTAAAGGTACCAATAACTGATTTTTCATGTAGGATATTGAAATGGCAATAAATAAGGCAAAACAACAGAAAATCCGAAAAAAGATTAAACGCGTTGTGTCTGATGGCATCGTCCATGTACATGCGTCATTTAATAACACAATTGTGACCTTTACTGATCGGCAAGGGAACGCGCTATGCTGGGCAACCTCAGGCGGATCGGGTTTCAGGGGCTCTCGTAAAAGCACGCCCTATGCGGCTCAAATTGCAACAGAGAGAGCGTCTGCGGTTGCAAAAGAGTATGGGATGAAATCCGTTGCTGTTTTTGTTCATGGACCGGGACCCGGTCGCGAGTCAACCATTCGTGAATTGATTTCGCAAGAATTTAAAATTGTGGAAATAACTGATGTGACCGGCATACCTCATAATGGTTGCAAGCCCCCGAAGAAACGTCGCGTATAAGATTTAGGAGTATTTCATGGCTAGATATCTTGGTCCAAAATGTAAGTTATCACGTAGAGAAGGCAGTGATTTGCTTCTGAAGAGTGGTGTTCGTGACCATAAATCAAAATGTAAATCTGAAAAACAACCCGGTCAGCATGCTGATAAACGTCCACGGTTAAGTGGGTATGGCGAGCAGTTACGACAAAAACAAAAAATGAAGCGCATCTATGGTGTGTTAGAAAAACAGTTCCGTAACTATTATAAATCAGCAGCACGTCATAAAGGTGCAACAGGTGAGAATCTGATGGCCATGCTAGAAAGCCGCCTGGATAACGTGGTTTATCGAATGGGCTTTGCCAGTACCCGTGCAGAAGCGCGCCAATTGGTTGCACATAAAGCGATTTTAGTGAATGAAAAAGTGGTTAATATTGCCTCATACTTAGTCAGTCCTGGTGATGTCATTGCCATTAGACAAAAAGCGAAGGCACAAGGCCGTGTTCAAGCCGCAATTGCATTATCAGAGCAGCGTGCTGTGTGTGAATGGTTAACAGTAGATACTGCTGCGTTCAAAGGCACCTTTACGACANNATGGCTGCTTATTTTAACGTTAACTTGGTGGTAGAACTTTACTCTAAGTAAGATTGGAGATACAGCCGAATGTATACAGATATGAATGAAATGCTAACGCCCAAAATTCTTAAAGTGCAGTCTGATACACCGAATCATTCCAGCATCGTTTTAGAGCCGTTGGAATCCGGGTATGGTTACACCCTTGGAACGGCATTACGACGTATTTTAATGTCTTCTATGCCCGGTGCTGCGATTACGGAGGCAACGATCGACGGTGTTCTACATGAATACAGTACGATCGAAGGCGTGCAAGAAGATGTGGTTAATATATTGTTGAATTTGAAAGACATCGCCATCAAAATGTCGGTAGGTTCAGAAGCCTTGTTGACCTTAAATATACAAGGACCTTGTGACGTAACGGCGGGTGATATTGAATTAACGCACGGTGTTGAAATCATTAATCCTGAGCTGGTGATTGCTCATTTGAATGAAAAAGGCGCTTTAAACATGACCCTTAAAGTTGAAAAGGGGATTGGATATTATGCACCAGAGGCGGTCAATAATTACCTGGATGATGAAGTCCTTCAGAAGTCTGTTGGTAAATTAAAAATTGACAACACGTTTTCACCGGTTAAAAAAGTGGCTTATTTTGTTGACAAGGCGCGTGTCGGTAACCGCACAGATCTTGATAAGTTAACCATTGTTTTGCATACGAATGGAACCATTGATCCCGATGATGCGATTCGTATTTCCGCGAGTATTTTGCAGCGCCAGTTGCATGCGTTTGTCGATATGAAGTTTGAAGAATCATGCCTTGATCAAAAAGTCCGTAATGACTTTGATCCCGTATTGCTTCGGACGGTCGATGATCTGGAGTTAACCGTTCGTTCAGCCAATTGCTTGAAAGCAGAAAACATCAATTTCATTGGTGATTTAGTGCAAAAAACTGAAAATGAATTGTTGCAAACCCCCAATTTAGGTAAAAAGTCCCTGACAGAAATCAAAGACGTTTTGGCGTCCCGTTCATTGTCGTTGGGAATGAAGCTGGAGAATTGGCCGCCGGAAAATCTTGGCGAGTAATATTAGGAGTCTTAGTCATGCGTCACCGTAATTCAGGTCGTAAGTTCGGCCGAACCAGTAGTCACCGAAAAGCGATGTTCTCCAACATGTGCTGTTCGTTGATTGAACATGAATTGATCAGAACAACATTACCCAAAGCAAAAGATCTGCGCGGGTATATTGAGCCACTGATTACCGTTAGCAAAGAAGATTCAGTTGCCACTCGTCGTCATGCGTTTGATAGACTGCGTTCTAAAAGCGCTGTAGGCAAGTTATTTACAACGCTAGGACCACGTTATGTTGAGCGTCCAGGTGGTTACGTTCGCATTCTGAAATGTGGTTTTCGTCCCGGTGACAATGCGCCGATGGCGATTGTTGAGCTGGTCGACCGGCCTGTTGCAGAAGCGGAAGCATAATTGTTTTGCTGATAAAAAAGCCAGGGTTTCCTGGTTTTTTTATGTTTGAAATTCTTCTTGATTGGGTGCCTTTTATTCCATGATGAATCGTGCGAGGGGTATAAGATTTTTTTGCATGCTACTGCTTTTTAGCCTTCATCAGCCAATGTTTGCGGGCCCAAGTGTTTCCCAGCTGCTCACTGATGATATTATATTAACCGAACATACGGTTCTGTTTGAACAGGAAAGCGGCTTGTCGACATCCATTTCAAGGGCACGCATTCATTTTCTTCAAAGCCATGATTGTCAATCAGGCTATGCAGGCTTTTATGACACGTTCAATGAAGACAAGGGTTTTGCCATCGCGATAGGAAAACCCTTTGGTTTAAACGCCTCGTTAACGTATCAAGCAGGGATAACTTTTTTAGGTGAGCAGAAGATAGAACAAATGCACTCTATCCTGATTCGCTTCCTCTCGAATAAGGGACAGTTCGCCTGGTTTACAGGGGCCTGCAATGACCAGGACGTGAATTGTTGCGTACCCGTTGATTGCTCGAATCAAACAGGCACGTGTTTGGCGAGCCATGGCTTAAGCACGCAATGGTTTACGTTGTAGCCCCGCTAATACAACTCATTCAGCCATTTTTCCAAGTGTGCCAGCATCATGACCGCCAGTGATAATCGAATGATACCGGTTGTATATCCGTCCGGGTCTTTTTTTTCAATGGCTTGCGTTAGCTTTGATATATTCACGTAATCCGCACTAATGCCTTGATGATCAGGACTTATCCTGTCTAGGAACAGTTTCGGTAATGATTGCACATAGTTGTTCCAGGCAGCCGGGGCCGTTGCACCTGATTTATCTTGGCGCCAAACCACTTTTCGCGGAAGTCGATGATGCATTGCATGTCGCATTAAATAACGCCCTTTTCCATGCCGTCGTTTTAAATGGCTGGGCAGGTGATGAAAAAAGTGCATCAAGGCGGGATCTGTGAGTGGGAAATGTTGCTTAATCCCATAATGTTCAGCAATAATAGACGATGTAACAATCCGTCGATTAAAGTGGACCGACAAGTCCCCTTTGGTCAAAGCGTGTTCCCAGGATTTAACGGTAGGAAAATAGGCCTTCTTTTCATCCTCTATCCAAACATCAGTCTCTCGTAAAAAAGGCAAATGCTCGGTTGGCATAGCCAGCCGCGAGATGGATTTGGGCAATAGTCCTAGTTTCTTTAACCAATCGTCCTTCCTTTTACTGGCAAGCGTTTCATAATAATAACGGGCATAGGCTTTTTGTTGACGCAGTTCATGGAGGCGTGTATTGGCATGGGGACTCACCATTTCGTCCCCACCAAAGCCCGACAAAAGAGCGGTGACCCCCATGTTCTGTGCCAACTCGTAGCAGCGATGATTCAATAGCGGGAACGTGACTTCGGCCATGGTACCCAATATTTCGGTGTATTCTTCAATGACATCATGGAAGTGATAATGGTCATTGACGATGATTTGATTGAGTTGTAAATGATGAGCGACGGCCCGGCTAAAGGATGACTCGTCATGCAAGTGAGATAAATATTTTTTCGATGGATTTTTAGGTCGATGATGGGTTAAGGCCGTGCCATTAGTGAATGCGATGATGGGATCATGCATGCGGCAAGCTCGGGTCATGGCGGATACTGCAGACGAATCCAATCCACCACTCAGCTCAACCGCGACATGCCCTTCCGTTGGCATGCAACCACTTATCGCTTGAAAAAGCAAATGATTGAACCGCTCAACGGTATCAGGTAATGACCCATCTAGCGTAGTGTCGCTGTCTAATGGTTGCTTATCAACCACCTCAATATATTGCCCGTTTTGCTCGATAGTGCAACCGATTGGAATATGATAAATGCCTTTAAAAATCGTTTCTGTTCCATTGCCTTGGCGATGAAAAATCCCTCTGTAAAAATAGCGAGCAAGGTAATGCTGGTTAAATGAAGGTTTTATCGTTAATTGCCTCAGTAATTTGGCTACGGATGTTGCGGTGATTAATTGGCCTTGTTGTTGCGTATAGTAA